>JBMUAP010000226.1:0-5715 GCA_049454155.1 Blastocatellia bacterium | reverse complement strand
CCCACTCGGTCATTCTCGATCAAGTGGAGAACGGCGTGGCGGTTCGGATGGCGATTCTCTATCTCTTGGCTGGCGGAGAGCATGCATGACCCACTCGCTTCTGATCCGTAATGGAACGCTGATCGACCCCTCCCAGGGGCTGGAGGGACCGCGCGATCTCTTGATCCGGGAAGGGCGTATCGTGGCCCTGGCACCCACGCTGGACGCGGCCGAGGTGGGAATCAATGACGAATCTGCGATCGTCGACGCGACGGGTTGCGTGGTGGCTCCGGGCTTCATCGACCTGCACGTCCACCTGCGCGAGCCTGGCTTTGAGTACAAGGAGACGATCGCCACGGGGGCGCGCGCGGCGTTGGCCGGCGGGTTCACCTCCATCTGCTGCATGCCCAACACCCAGCCGGTCAACGACAACTCTTCCGTGACCGCCTTCATTGTCGAACGGGGACGGGCGGCCGGACTGGCCAACATCTTCCCGATTGGCGCAATTACCGCCGGCTCGAAGGGAGCTCAGTTGGCGGAGATCGGAGAGATGAAGCGGGCCGGGATCGTCGCGATCAGCGATGATGGACGGCCAGTTCTCGACAGTGGCCTCATGCGTCGCGCCATGGAGTACGCGACAGACTTTGACCTTCCCGTCGTCGATCACTGTGAGGATTGCTGTGGTGCCGAGGGCTGGTCGATGCACGAGGGTGTCTATTCGGCGCGGATGGGGCTCAAGGGACTGCCGGGGGCGGCAGAGGATCTGCACGTGGCTCGCGATCTGATCTTGGCCGAGCTGACCGGGGCCCACATCCACATTGCCCATCTCTCCACGGGGCGTTCCGTCGAGCTGGTACGACAAGCCAAGCAGCGGGGAGTCCGGGTCACCTGCGAAGTGGCCCCCCACCACTTCACGCTCACCGATCGGGATCTCTTCGAGAGTGGCTACGATACCCAGTTCAAGATGGCTCCGCCGCTCCGCTCGGAGACCGACTTGGCGGCGATCCTCGAGGGGATACGCGATGGGACGATCGACGCCATCGCCACGGACCATGCGCCCCACCACGCCAATGAAAAGGCGGTTGAGTTTGATCGGGCTGCCAATGGGATCATCGGGCTGGAGACGGCGGTGGGATTGACCCTCGACCGGCTGGTCCACCCTGGGATCATCTCCCTCTCCCGAATGGTCGAGATGCTGGCGACTGCCCCAGCCCGCATCTTTCGTCTCGATCGAGGTACGCTTCAGGTGGGAGCCGTCGCCGATGTGACGATCTTTGACCCGCAGCGACGATGCCGGGTCGACCTTGTCGCCTCCCACTCCAAGAGCCGCAACAGCCCGTTCGATGGCTGGGAGCTGCACGGAGCCCCGGTCGCCACTGTTGTTGCAGGTCAACTTTATCGGTGACGGGACCCGGGTCCCCAGCCCCCGGCTCTAGCTGGCGGTTACGGCCGCCGCGGTGTCAAGGTGATGTTGCGGTACCAGACCTTGCCGTGGTCTCCCTGGAGCATCAGTGGGCCTGGCTCGCCCTCCATGTTGTCGATCGCTCCGCCCGTCAGCCCGGGAATTTCCGCCTTCTCCAGGATCGTCTTCCCGTTGAGAGTGATGGTCACTTGCCGACCCAGGAAGGTGATTTCATAGGTTTGCCATTCGCCAGCCGACTTGGCCGCATTGATCCGCGGGGTGAGAAACCCGTAGACACTCCCCATCCCATCGATGCGGGGAGGTTGACCGGCATCGTCGAGCACCTGGACCTCGTACCGGCCGCGCAGGTAGATTCCGCTATTGCTGGGTTGGCCCCCATTGGCGGCACGCTCGGCGAGTTTGACCTCGAGACGGAGCTTGAAGTCGGAGAAGCGTGCCTCGCTCATCAGGTCGACGCACCCTCGTCGGTTGGTCAGAGCTCCCTGCTCGACGCTCCAACATCCGGCAGCCTTCGCGTCGCGGACTTTCCACCCATTCAGATTCTGCCCATTGAAGAGCGAGATGGGTTCTCCCCAGACGGGGGAGGCGATGGCGGGCAGGGCTGGCGCTCGGTGTCCCGTCCAGATCAGCTCTTTTCCATCCTCCCCGATCGTCTTTCCGCGGAGCTGGCCATCACGCCACTCTCCGGTGAACTCCAAGTCCGCGTTGCGCTGTTCGTATTGACGCGGCAATCGGAAGCGCAACACTCCATCGGCAAACCCGATCTCGGCAATCGGGCGGGCACTTCCGAAACGACCGACAAACCGGCCTTTCAATCGGCCCGCCTCTTCGGTCACTTCCAGCCAAGACGGGTAGGGGGCATCCGTCCCCTCGACGCGCAGATCCCAACGGCCAACGATAGGATTGGTCGCGGGCGAATCTGTCCCGATCGCAGGTGTCTTTGCCTGGCTACTCTCTTTGGAGATGGCTGGGAGAATTAGAAGAATGAATCCAAGAATCAACAAGCTGCTTTTGCCTGACACGTCAACTCCTTCCCCATTCGGTTGTGGGGGATTGGTGGGAAGCGAAACATCCTCAAGCCCGCAGTTGGCGCCCTCGACCAGCGCGGCAGCAGGCCCGGATGTCGAATCATCAGCGCGCTACTATAGCACGATCGCCCGATCTCGCTGAGACCTCGGGGCGTATCTTGCCCCACTTGCGTCTTTCGGCTATGCTACGCCCTTTTGATAGCTACCAGTTGGATTGCCCTGGCGGGCTTGGTCCGTTGTCCATTTCACGATTCGATTGGTCAATCGTTCAACGGCTCCGCGAAGCAGCAATCTCTTCTCTCTCCGTCGTCACTCTGGGAGTGTCCGGAAAGGAATCCAATGCCAGCCTCTCCTCTCCTTTCGATTCTCATTCCGGTCTACAACGAAGCATCGACGATCCGGGAGATCCTCGCCCGCGTCGAGGCGGTGCCCCTTGGCGATGTCCGCAAGGAGTTGATCATCGTCGATGACTGTTCCACCGATGGAACCCGCGAGATTTTGCAGGATCTCCACCGCGACGGAGCGCATAAGGTCTACTTTCACAGTCGCAATATGGGCAAGGGCGCGGCGCTTCGGACGGCGCTCACCTATGTCACCGGCGAGATCGTCATCATTCAGGACGCCGACCTGGAATATGACCCGGCAGAATACGCCGAGCTGATCAAACCGATTCTGGAGGGACGGGCGGATGTGGTCTATGGCTCACGGCTCTCTGGGGCGAAGGTCGCGCGTGCCTTCAATTTTTGGCACTACATTGGCAACAAGTTTCTGACCTTCATCACCAACGTACTCTACAACTCGATCCTCTCCGACATGGAGACCTGCTACAAAGTCTTTCGCGCCGATGTGATCAAGAACATTCAGATCAAATCGAACCGCTTCGACTTCGAGCCGGAGATCACCGCCAAGATCCTCAAGCGGAAGCATAAGCTCTACGAGATGCCGATCTCCTACTATGGTCGCGATTTTTCCGAAGGGAAGAAGATTACCTGGCGGGACGGGTTTGCCGCCATCTGGGCACTGGTCAAGTACCGGTTTATTGATTAGGGGAGGCTCTGCGGGTCTTCTCCGGAGAGGATGGTCCGGTGGAAGGACTCCCGAACGCTCGGCAAGTGGTCAACCCGGAATCCGCGGAGTTCACTAGAGAAAAAGGGGATATATGAATAGCAAGTGGTCTGCGGCGCAGAGGCGAGTCAAGTGTTACCTCCTCCTCGGTGTGGTGCTTTTGGCAGGGCAAGCATGCCAGCGGGAGACCACCGAACCTGCCACCGGGACGGCAATACCGGCGAACAGCTTGGTGGCACTTCCGAGCAGTGTCGTCGTCCTTGCACGGAGCAATGCTTTGGAAGCGTACCAAGCGGATGGCAATCTGCTCTGGAAAGTCGTTCTTCCGGAAGGGGACCAAGTGATGGCGGCTCCCGTTGCCGCGCTGAGCAGCGTCGCCTATGTTCGTGGGCGCGATGCCATCCACGCGATCTCTCCGACGGGGCAACTGCTCTGGCGGGGATCTCATCTCGGCGGCGAAGATCAGATTCAGGGCATCGTTGCCCTCAACGACAGTACGGTCGCCATCTCCGAAGAGGATCGCCACGTCGTCGCCTTTACGGCGGAAGGGGCGAGGCGGTGGACCTACACCTTGCCAGAAGGGGAGCGACTCGTCGCGCCGCCAGCGGTCTCGGCCAACAGTCTGCTTCTGCTGCGGACCGCAACCACTCTCCACGCCGTCGATAGTGGCGGAAACTTGGCTTGGACAACGCCAATCGAGCAATCTCAGCCCTAGGATCGGCTCTTTGGCCAAATCTTCTTCTCAGTTCTCACGGGGAGGAGAGGGCTCTCTGCCCTCTGACGTTTGCAGTGGGAGGACCGCTTGGCGGACTCCCGGAAGCCAGCCAAGGCTGGTCAGCCGGAACCCGAAGGAACCATTTCCTTCGGGAAGCGGAAGCTGAGTCGAGGATCGAATCTCGAGGTCGATCGGCCTGCCCTGATGGAGGCGGCGCGGCACAACCACCCGGTACTTGAGGATCCTCTCGGCTGATTGGGTCAACGTCTCGAGCGATTCCCCCCCCACATAGAACTGGATCGGCGTGCGTTGGCCCCCTTCGCCGGGCGGAGGATCGACAAGAGCGCGGAGTTCGCCATCGGTCTCAGGGGGGAGAGAGGGGAGGTGAACACGCGCGAGAGGCCCCCCAAGCCGCCAAGAGCGAGGCTTGCCCTTGTTCAGTCTCTGCCAGCCCTCCCCGAGAAAGTGGTCTTCCCCAAAGACCCGCCCCACGGCCCCCTCTCTTCGTTGCCAAGTCAGTTCCGTCGAGCGGAATCCGAGTTCCCGATCGTCCGTTCCTCCGACAGTCTGCCGAGGAATGAAACTTTCGCTGGCCTCGAGTTGCAGCACCGACCAGAGGTGGCCGGGGGTCGGCTCTGGAATCACCAGCTCTTCCTCGATGTTTGGGCCAGTCCAGCGGCCAATCTCCCGGTCCCCGAGCCGAACTGTCAAGGTGGCCCGCTTCGCTTGCTCGGTAGTGCCGCCGAGCTGTCCGCGGAGGCGGAGCCTCATCTGCGGCGCTTCGTGAAAGAGGGCCACCGTCCCCCTCTTTCCCATCCACTGCCACGTCCCACGCGGAGTCGTCTCCCGAGGGTACCAGCCGTCGAGCAGGGCGTGGTTCCGGACCGGGCTCCATTCGGTTACGTAGACATCAAAGTAGCGGCCAAGGCTGAGTGGGCGGAGTCGATCCCTCCCGATTCCAGACGACCACCGAAAGAGTTGGTGGGGCAGGCTCCCGACGGGTTGGGTCGAGAGCAGGTAGTGCCGGCCTGCAGGTCGATTGTCTGGATCGATCAAGTTCAACCCTGGAGCCTCTTCCGGGATCCACTCCTCTGTCCGCTCATCTTCCAGCCAGTAGCGGACGTGCGGGAGCAGAAGGTTCTGATGGGAGACCTTGTCGCGGGTTGGGTCGGCCCGCGCTGGTGGGCTCGCTTGCCGTCGGAGCATCGTCACCACCGGCTCCATCCAGCGCCCAATCAACAAGATCAACCCGACGATCGCGGCTCCTCCCAACCCTCCGAAGACAATTCCTCCCACTCTCCCCATTCTTCCTTGCCGTGGGGGGGCCAACCCGGTCAGTCCGACCGCTGCCAGCCCCGTCAAGAGCGGAAGCCCCGGGAGGATGTAGAAGACCATTCCCATCGGGGAGTTCAAGGTGAAGGTGAAGAGAAGGTATGGGAGAAAGATCAGGGCCAACCAGCCCAGTTTCGCCGCTTCGCGCCGGAGCAGGAGCAGCAGGATCCCCA
>JBMUAP010000225.1:0-5743 GCA_049454155.1 Blastocatellia bacterium | reverse complement strand
GCGGACCTGCCGTTTGACCTGTTCCAGTACCTTGTCGATCGTCAGAGGTGTCATGGTCTTGTCATCGGTGGCGGGGGCAAGAAAGTCCCCGGTCGGATCGGAGCGATCACGCTATTCGTAGCGGATCGTTGCCGCCCGGGCGTGTGCCTCGAAACCTTCGGCGAGCGCGAGACGCTCGATCGAATGGGCCGTCCGCATCAGCTCTTCACGCGTATAGCGAATGATGCTCGTCCGTTTCAGAAAATCGTAAACGCCGAGGGCGGAAGAGAAGCGCGCGGTTCCCCCGGTTGGCAGGACGTGGTTGGTCCCGGCAAAATAGTCTCCGACAGACTCTGGCGAGTAGGCTCCGACGAAGATGGCCCCAGCGGTGTGGATCCGTGCCGCCGTCGCTTCGCTGTCGGCGGTGATCACCTCGACGTGCTCCGGCGCGAGGCGGTTGACCAGCCGGCAGCCCTCGTCGAGCGTCTCAACGACGATGATGGCCCCGTAATCGGCGAGGGCACGCTCAATGATCCCCTGTCGGCTCAGCGTCGCCGCCTGCCGCGTGATCTCCTCCCGCACCGCTTCCGCCAGCAGCACGCTGTCGGTGACAAGGATCGCGGCAGCGTCCTCGGAGTGCTCGGCCTGGGAGAGCAGGTCGGCCGCGACAAAGTCTGGACGGGCGGTTCCGTCGGCGATGATGACGATCTCACTCGGTCCGGCGATCGAGTCGATGTCGACCGCGCCATAGACCAGCTTCTTCGCCGCCGCGACATACTGGTTGCCCGGCCCGACGATCTTGTCGACGCGGGGAATCGTCTCTGTCCCGCAGGCCAGCGCAGCGACCGCTTGCGCGCCCCCGATGAGGTAGACCTCATCCAGCCCCAGCTCTTGCAGCACCGCAGCAATGACTGGATTCTGGTTGAACTGCGCCGGAGGCGTGACGACGACGATCCGCTCGACCCCCGCAACCTGCGCCGGAATCGCGTTCATCATCACCGTCGAGGGGTAGGCGGCACTGCCGCCAGGGACATAGAGCCCAACGATCTGGAGCGGGCGGACCCGTTGCCCGAGTCGCACGCCATTGGCCATCTCCACCTCCCAGTCCCGGTGGAGCTGCTTCTCATGGTAGTAGCGAATGTTGGAGATGGCCTCGCGCATGGCGGCGAGCAGCTCTTCGTCGACCTCCGCCGCCAAGCGGGCGATCGATTCGCGGTCGGCCCGGACCGTCTCCGCCGTGTGCGTAACGTGGTCAAAGCGGCTGGTATAGTCGAAAAGGGCCTCGTCTCCCAACCGCGTCACGTCGCGAACGATCGTTTCGGCGCGGGCCATGATCTCGGCATTGAGCCCGAGATGGCGGCTGAGAATCCGCTGCAGCTTGTCGTTCGTTTCCGGATGTGCCGTCTCGATGGTGAGGATGTCGATCATGCTTCCTTCCTCTCTTCGCTCTTCTCCTCCCGAATTAGAACCCCGCGCAGGCCCTCGATCAACTGCCCAATCCGTTCCCGGTTGAGCTGAAAGCTGGCGCGATTGACGATCAGTTGCGCCGTCGATTCGGTGATGACGTCGATCACCTCCAACCCATTTTCACGGAGTGTCCGGCCCGTTTCAACCAAGTCGACGATGCGGTCCGAGAGTCCGAGCAGGGGCGCCAATTCGACCGATCCGGAGAGCGGAATGACCTCGATCGGAACGCCTTTCTCGTGAAAATAGGTTGTGGCGATGTGGGGGTACTTGGTCGCGACGCGGACCGTCGCCAACAGGTTGTAGTCCTGTCCGACCACTTCGCGCCGCCCGGCGACGGCGATGTGGCAGCGGCCCAGGCCAAGGTCGAGTGGTTGGTGAACATCGGCGCGCGCCTCGAGCAGGACGTCCCGCCCGCAGATTCCCACATCGGCGACGCCATACTCGACATAGGTCGGAACGTCCGATGGTTTGACAAAGACGAAGCTGTAGCGTTGATCCGCGGTTTGGACGAGAAGCTTGCGCGACGCCAGTTCGGCCTCCTCGACGACGATTCCTGCCTCGGCGAAGAGGGCGAGCGACTGCTCCTGCATCCGCCCCTTCGACAGGGCGACGATCAGACTCTTATCTTGTCTCATCCGCACCAATGGTGACCCTCTTCTTTTGCTGGCGAAGCTCGCGGGCTTGCCCAAACGCTCTGGCCAGCGCCGCCGGGTGGTCTCCCCCCGGAATTCGCCGCGGCGTCTCCTCCTCTTCCCAAGGGGAGACTCGATGGTGATGCGCGAGCGCTCCGGAGAGCGCGTCGAGCGCGAAGGAGAAGCCGACGGCCGGCTCACCACGGCCAAAACTGGCGATCAGTTGGTCGTAGCGCCCCCCACTTCCGATCTCCACTCCCCACTGCGGGACATAGATGCGGAAGGTCAGGCCGGTGTAGTAGTCAAGGTTGGCCACTTCGCCGAGGTCGATCCGGAAGTGGGAGTCGAGGCCAAGCGCGGTGAGCGTCTGCTCGATGGCCGACAAATGGGTCAGCGCCGCTGCCGATTGCCCGTCCAAGGGGAGCGCCGCCGCCCGCGCCAGCGTCTCGGCTCCGCCGGCCAGCTGCGTCAGTTGACAGAACTCCTTGCGGCGGGACTCGCTGAGTTGTGGCGCGTGCCGTGCGAGGAACCCCTCGAGCGCCTCGACGTTCCGACGATCGATCAGCTCTCGGAGCAAGGTTCGATCCTGCGCCTCCAACCCGAGTTGCCGGGCCAGTCCGTGGAAGAAATCGGCGTGCGAGAAGGTGATGCGGAACTCGGTCAGGTCGAGCGTCGTCAGGAGTTCTGCGGCAATCAACAGCACCTCCAGGTCCGCCGCCAAGCTCGGTTCCCCGATCAATTCCAGCCCGACTTGGTGAAACTCCCGCGCCGCCCGTTCGGTCGGCTCGTCATATCGGAAGACCTCGCCGGAGTAGCAAAGCCGCAGCGGGCGCGGCTTGTGTGGGAAACGCGTCGCCACCGTCCGCGCGACCAGCAGCGTCAGCTCCGGTCGCAGGGCGAGCAGGGCCCCATCCCGATCGACGAAGCGGTAGGTCCGCTCCGCCCGCTCCGCTCCCATCCCCCGTGAAAAGAGGGCGTGGTAGTCAAACATCGGCAGCAGGATCTCGTCGTAGGCCCAGCCGGTGAAGACCTCCATCGCGCAGCGCTCGATGTACCGCCGGCGGCGAACCTCTTCGTCAAAAAAGTATTGGACCCCGCTCGGGATCTTGGTCAAGGATGACATAACGTCTCGTCGGTCGGGTTGTCGGCCGTATCAGAAGTGGAGAGCGGGCGGATGGTCCGTCCCTGCTGGTCGACGGTCAGCTCGCGCGCAACCGCACTGACGCCGCAGGCCGCGAGGCGGGCGACCATCTCCCGCCCTAGCGCCTCTCCATCCCCGAGCGTCAAGGCGATGAGGGTCGATCCCGCCCCGCTGATCGCCACTCCGAGCAGTCCCGGATGAGCGTCCACCTCATCGTGAAGCTGCAGCACGTCGCGCAGACCCGGGGCGAGGGGCGCCCGGTACGGTTGATGCAGCCGGTCCCGCATCGCCTCGTGAATCAGATCGAACCTTCGCTCCGAGATCGCTGCCTGGAAGAGCGCACCCCGTTGAAGGTTGTAGATGGCATCCGGTCGCGTCACCATCCGCGGCAGGACGGAACGCATCCGCGCCGTCTCCATCTCCAGCTCCGGAATGCAGACGATGATCCGGATCTCCTCCGGCCAGTGGCGCTTGACTGCCAGCAGCGAACGGCGCTCGTTGCCGGCGTAGTCGATCTCTTCCCGCACGACCGCCACCACCAGTCCGCCCAGCGCGCTCGGCGCAAGATTGTCCCCGTGGCCTTCAAAGTGGAGCGCATAATCGAAGAAGTCCTGCTCGGTCAGCTGGTCGCCAGTCAGTACCTCGTAGACCGAGAGCCCGGCAATGATCGCGGAGCTGCTGCTTCCCAGTCCGCGCGAGAGCGGAATCTCACTCTCGATCCGGAGGTGGGCTCCCGGCAGGGTGCGCTTGCGCTGCTCGGCGGCATAGAGTGCTGCCCGTACCACGAGGTTGCTCTCGTCGCGCGGAACCTTCTCGGCACCCTCGCCGAAGGGGTCGATGCGGATCCCGTTCTCTGCCGGCGTCACTTCGATCCGGAGGTAGAGAGAGAGCGCCAGCCCGCACGTGTCGAAACTGGCCCCCAGATTGGACGTCGAGGCGGGTACGGTAATCTCCGTTGTCGTCATGTGGCTTCTCTCCAGCATCCCGCGCCTGTTTTCCCTCCTCCGTTCAGAGCCCGAGGTATCGCGCGTAGAGGGATCGGGCCACCTTCGGATCGTCCGTTCCCTGAATGAGGCATCTTCCATCGGGAAAGACCGTCAGCTCATACGCTCCGGTCTTGAATTTCAACAAATGGGCATTGTAACGCACTTCTCCCACATTGCGCAGCTGGTTTGCCCGGTCGGCGAGATCGAGCGTCAACGCGGGGGAGGGAGGGGGGCTGATCTGGATCGCGTTGCGACCGCAGAGGCTCGTCACGAGTTGGCCGCGCTCGACATCGAGATAGTCATACCGGTGATGATCGCAGGTTGGGCAGTCGGCCTCCTCGCGGAGCCGATCGAGGCGCAGTCGTGAGGTCCGGTTATCCCAGAGATCGAACTGGAGAAGGCACCCATGGAGTCGCTCCGTCTGGCCGAGGAGCAGCTTGAGGCACTCGACCACTTGGTGTGAGGCGATGACCGAGATGATCGGCAGAATGACCCCCGCCGTGTCACACGTCGGGGTGCTTCCTGGCGGAGGCATCTCCCGGAAGAGACAGCGCAGGCAGGGGGTGATCCCTGGGCGAATCGTCATCTGCAGCCCGTGAGCCCCGACGGCTGCCCCGTAGATCCACGGGCGTCCGAGCTTGACCGCCGCGTCGTTGAGCAGGTAGCGCGTCTCGAAATTGTCTGTCCCGTCGAGGATGACCAGGGCCCCGTCGAGGAGGGACTCGATGTTGGTCGGATTGGCATCACGAACGAACGGTTCGACACAGACCGATCGATTGACCTTCTCGAGTCGTGCCGCCGCTGCCACTGCTTTCGGCAGCCGCTCCTCCGCATCGCGCTCCTCGAAGAGGACTTGCCGGTGGAGGTTGGTCGATTCGACGATATCCCGATCGATCAGCCGGATCCTCCCCACCCCAGCCCGCGCGAGCATCTCTGCCTGCGCGCACCCCAGCGCTCCACAGCCCAGAATGACGACGCTCCCTTCCTGCAGTCGCCGCTGCCCCTCCCTCCCAATCCCTTCGAAGAGAATCTGCCGGGAATAGCGCTCATCGAGACTCCACTGGTTGTCCATACTGCGTCCTTGCTGCCCCACTCTCCGAGCCCGAACCCGGCTGCCCGGAACTCGATTGTCCGACGATGCCGCCGGTCCTCCGATCAAATCGCAGCATACCAGACCCCGCCACACCCCGAAAAGCGGATGCGCTGCCATCCCGGCTCGTGCCCTCGATTCGATTTGCTCAGAAAGACAGGAAGGGAGCGGAGGAAAATCTATTGGAGGGAGAGGCTGGAAGGAGAAAGGCCTGTTCACGCCTCACACATGAACAGGCCCCATTTGCGAACTTACACAGCACCAACACACCAACGAACAACTCTTGCAGGTCATCCAGCAGATTATTCAGCAGATTATTCAGCAGCCCGGTCGAGAACCGCTGACGTCTGATGACGTCTCGCCAGCGTACCCTCAGGGGTACTTCGGGGGCTCTCCACGGATGCTGTAAAATCTACGTACTCAAACGCGACATCGTGAAAATAGTTCC
>JBMUAP010000224.1:0-5750 GCA_049454155.1 Blastocatellia bacterium | reverse complement strand
CCCTCGAGGCGACCGGCGACGAGAAGACCGGGCTCGACATTCTCCGTCGCGCGATGGAGGAGCCGATGCGGCGCATCGCTGAGAACGCTGGTCAGGACGGCAGCCTGATCGTCGGGATGATCCGGCGGGAGAAGAAGAATGTCGGCTACAACGCGGCGACCCGGGTGACTGAGGATCTCCTCGCCGCCGGGATCATCGATCCGGCCAAGGTGGTGCGCACGGCACTGCAGAACGCCGCGTCGATCTCCGGGTTGCTCCTGACGACCGATGCTGCGATCACCGACCTGCCGGATGCAGACGCCGGTATGCCGCCGATGCCCGGCGGCGAGATGGGGATGTAGGCGGTCCACCCCTCCCCTACGTCGATCCGTTACACCATTGACACAGATCGATGGTATACCGAAACGCGAGGGGGAGTGGGGCGTGGGCTTCCGTCTGTGGATGATCGGGAGTCCATTTCAGATGGGACGATGGGAGTGCCGGTCGGGTCTTTCCCGTTCCGGCATTCCCTGTTTGAACCATCGATTGTTGGAGACGCTGCCCGACGGTCGGGGGCGCTTCATGTGGTCGGCGGATCTCCTGAATGGCTGGGGAGTCTGAATGGCTGGGGAGCAGGTTGGAGTGGCGATCGAATTGTCTTGCTTTGCCTCCTTGGCTTCGAGTTCTCTTCCAAGTCTCAGTCAGGGCCGTTGATGAGTGGGGTATTACACTGTGTTTGATCTAGGGCCAATGACGGACAAGTTCTCGGAGTCGGGCCAGAAGGTGCTCTATCGCGCCATCGAGGTCTCGAAGGGGCGGGATCACAACTTTCTTTCGGTTGAGCATATCTTCACCGCGCTCAACGAGATCGAGAAAGGGCTCTTTGTCGAGTCGATGGAGTCGATTGGCGTCGATGTCGAGGCGGTCGGACATCTGCTCGAGCAGGAGTTGGCCAAGAGTCGCCAGTATGTTGGCAAGAAGATGTATATCGCCGACACGACCCGTGAACTCTTCAATCGGGCGCTCAAGCGGGCACGGCAGAATTCACGCCAGCAGATCGAGTCCTACGACCTCTTCGTCTCTCTCTTCTCCGATCCGAATGGAGTTCCTGCGGAGATTCTCCGGCGGTTGGGAGCCGATCCGATGTTGGCGAGCGAGAATATCGTGCAGCGGATCCGGTCCCGGGAAGAGCAGACCGAGGTCATGCGGAAGAAGTATGAACTTCCCCCCTACCTCAAGCATTTTGGAATCTCTCTCAACAAGTTGGCGCGGCAGGACAAGCTCCCCCCGACGATTGGTCGTGAGCGGGAGATCCAGCAGATGATCGAGATTCTCTGCCACCGCGAGCGGGCCAACTCTCCGATGTTGGTCGGGGAGCCGGGCGTTGGCAAGACGGCGGTCGTCGAGGGGTTGGCACGCTTGATTGAACTCGAACCGGAGAAGGTTCCCGCACGGTTGCGTCACGCCCACATCGTTCAGCTCCAGATGGCCGGCATTGTCGCCGGGACGATGCTGCGCGGGATGTTCGAGGAGCGGCTGCAGGGGATCATCAACGAGGTCCGAGAGCGATCTGACTTGATCCTCTTCGTCGACGAGGCCCACACGATCATCGGGGCGGGCTCGGCCCTTGGGGCCTCTTCCGATGCGGCCAACATGTTCAAAGGGGCCCTCGCCCGGGGAGAGCTGCGGATCATCGGGGCGACAACCCTCACCGAGTACAAGGAGTATATTGGGGAAGATGAGGCCTTGGCGCGTCGCTTCCGCATGGTCAAGGTGGAGGAGCCGACGCTGACCGAGACACGCCAGATCCTGCAGGGGATCCGGCCGCGGCTTGAGCGCAACTACTCGGTACAGATCACTGACGCGGCGATCGACACGGCGCTCGAGATGGCCCCGCGGTACATTCGCAGCCTGCACCTGCCCGACAAGGTGATTGGCTGGCTGGATACGGCGGCGGTCAAGGTCGAGATCAACGATCCGGATCAGCCCCGGGTTCTTCCAGAGCACGTCATCGACGTCATCTCCCAGGAGTCGCGGATTCCTAAGGACCTGATTTTCCGAGATACGAGTGACCGCTACCAGCAGTTGGAGTCGGTACTGGGTGAGCGCGTCATCGGCCAGAAGCCAGCGGTCCGTGCAGTCGCCCAGCGCTTGCGGCTCAACAAAGGGCCTCTCAAGGAGAACTTCTACAAGCCGGATGGGGTGCTCCTCTTCCTCGGTCCGACCGGAGTCGGGAAGACCGAGCTGGCCAAGGCCGTTGCGCAGGTCATGTTCGGGGATGAACAGAAGATGATCCGCATCGACATGAGCGAGTATCAGGATGGGACCGTCGCCATCGAGAAGCTGATTGGGATGCCGCGAGGCATTGTCGGCTCCGAGCGGGGAGGAATCCTCACCGAACGGTTGCGGGAGACTCCCTACACGGTCCTTCTTCTCGATGAGATCGAGAAGGCGTCCCCCTACCTGCTCAACCTGTTTCTGCAGGCATTCGATGAGGGATGGCTCACCGATGGTCGTGGCAAGAAGGTCTACCTTTCCGATGCGATCATCATCATGACCTCCAACCTCGGCTCCGAGAGTTTCAAAAAGTACATGAAACCGCTTGGATTCGGGCAGAAGACGACGGCGGATCTGGAGGAGATCAAGCGGGCAGTCATGCAGGCCGCCGAGACCCGTTTCTCGCCTGAGTTCCGCAACCGGATTGACGAGATCGTTGTCTTTTCACCGCTGACACAGGACGAGGTCAAGCAGATCGCCCTTCTCTACCTGGGAAGTCTGCGGCGCCAGATGGAGCGCCAAGGCAAGCGCCTCCGGATCACGGATGCCGCAATCGAGCACCTCGTCGAGAAGGGCTTCAGTACTGCCTACGGTGCGCGCTTCCTCAAGCGGACGATCGACGAGCTGGTCAAGTTGCCGATCACCAACCTCTGGAAAGCGTTTCAGGGGTTTGCCGTCGAGATGGTCGACGGGCAGCTTGAGGTCCGCGGAGAGTAAGCCGTCGGTTCCTGTCCACGGCCCTTTCTCGAGATGGTCCTGCGGATAGGGGGCGGCCACTCAAGAGGGTGTTAATGGAGGGAGCCCGGGGTTCGTTTGTTGAATGTCGATTTTGAAGAGAGATTGAAGCGGGAGGGAGAGAGGGACGATTCGGTCTGTCAGGCTTGATTCGTCCCTCTTGATACTTTCCCAAAATCAACAAGGTTGAGGAGAAGAAGAGAGGAGTCAGCTTGATGCATCGAGGCAAACGGAGAGGTAGGCCAGTCCGGATAGGTGGGGTGCTGCTCGCCCTGCTCTTGACTGGTATCGCGGGAGGGGCACTGCGGGCGCAGACACCAGCCGGTGGATCGGCACTCCCCAAGGGAGTCGAGCGTGGCGCATCGGTCGAGGGGATCACCGAGTATCGCCTCCCCAATGGATTGCGGGTGCTGCTCTTCCCCGACCCGACCAAGCAGACGGTGACCGTCAACATCACCTACCTCGTCGGCTCGAAGCACGAGAACTATGGCGAGACAGGGATGGCCCACCTCCTCGAGCACCTTGTCTTTAAAGGGACGCCGCGCCATCCGAACATCCCCCAGGAGCTGACGGAGCATGGGGCGCGTCCCAACGGTACGACCTGGTACGATCGGACCAACTATTTCGAGACCTTTGCCGCGACCGAGGAGAACCTCCGCTGGGCACTCGACCTCGAAGCCGATCGCATGGTCAATTCGTATATTGCCAAGAAGGATCTCGACAGTGAGATGACCGTCGTCCGCAACGAGTTCGAGTCGGGCGAGAACAGCCCTTTCGGGGTACTGCTCGATCGTGTCTTTGCCGCGGCCTTTGCTTGGCACAACTATGGCAAGACGACGATTGGGGCCCGCTCCGATATCGAGAATGTCCCGATCGATCGTCTCCAGGCGTTCTACAAGCGCTACTACCAGCCAGACAACGCTGTTCTGCTCGTCGCGGGCAAGATCGACGAGGCGAAGACTCTCGCGATGGTCGACCAGTACTTCAGCCCGATTCCCAAGCCGCAGCGGGTGCTGCCGCCCAACTACACGGTCGAGCCGGTGCAGGATGGAGAGCGGTTGGTGACTGTCCGCCGGGTCGGCGACACGCAACTGGTCATGGCGGGATACCGGATTGCGGCCGGGGCTCATCCAGATGCCGCGGGTATTCGCCTCCTGGCCCAGATTCTGGCCGACACGCCCTCCGGCCGGCTTCACAAAGCCCTGGTCGAGACGAAGAAGGCGAGCAGCGTCCTCACCTTCCCGGCGATCTTCGGTGATCCGGGGCTGCTCCTCTTTGGTGCGGAGGTCCGGATGGAGCAGTCGCTCGATGCCGCCCGGGACGAGCTCCTTGCTGTGATTGAGCAGATCGGCAAGAACCCTCCAACTGCTGAAGAGGTGGAACGGGCGCGGACACAACTGCTCAAGCAGATCGAACTGCGGTTCAACTCCTCGGAGTCGATTGGGCTGGAGTTGAGCGAGTGGATCGGGATGGGGGACTGGCGCCTGCTCTTCCTCGACCGGGACCGCCTGCGCAAGATCACCGTCGCCGAGGTGCAGCAGATTGCGTCGAAGTACCTCGTCCTCTCCAACCGTACCCTCGGGCTCTTCATTCCGACCCCGAAGCCGGAGCGGGCCGAGATCCCGACGACCCCAGATGTGCTCGCCCTCGTCAAGGACTACAAGGGCGAGGCCAAGGTCGCGACGGGGGAGGCCTTCGATCCTTCACCGTCCAACATCGATACTCGCACGATCCGCGTCGACCGGGGATCGGTCAAGATGGCGCTGCTGCCCAAGCAGACGCGCGGCGAGTCGGTGGTGGCGAGCCTGAGCCTCCACTTTGGCGACGAGAAGAGCCTCACCGATCGGGACACGGCGGGCAGCCTCACGGCGAGCATGCTCATGCGCGGCACCAAGAACAAGACCCGTCAGCAGATCAAGGATGAGCTCGACCGGTTGAAGGCGCGAATGAGTGTCGGGGGAGGCGCGACGGGCGTGACCGTCACCATCCAGACCGTCCGTCAAAATCTGCCGGCTGTCTTGGCCTTGGCCAATGAAGTCCTGCGCGAGCCGGCTTTCCCGGCCGTCGAGTTCGACCAGCTCATCCAGGAGCAGCTCGCCGGTATCGAGCAGCAGCGGAGTGAGCCGAACGCCCAAGCCGTCCTGCTCTTCCAGCGTCACCTCCAGCCCTACCCTAAGGGACATCCGAGTTATATTGGGACCTTCGATGAAGAGATTGCCGATCTCAAGGCGATCAAACTGGAGGACCTGCGTCGCTTCTACCAGGAATTCTACGGGGTCGAGTTCGCTGAGCTGGCGGTGGTTGGGGATTTTGACCGCCAAGAGGTCTTCGACTTTGCTACTGAGATGCTCAGTGGCTGGAAGAACAAACAGTCGTTTGTCCGGATTCCTGCCCGTCCGCAGCGGGAGACCCCGCTCAACGAGTCCCTGATCACCCCGGACAAGGCCAATGCCTTCTTCATTGCGGGGCAACCCCTCCGGATGAACGACTCTGATCCGGACTACCCGGCGCTGTTGCTCGGCAACTACATGTTGGGCGGTGGGGTTCTCACCTCTCGGCTGGCGGTCCGGATCCGGCAGAAGGAAGGGCTGAGCTACGGCGTCGGCTCGCAGTTCCAGGCAAGTTCACACGAGCCCAGTGGGGTCTTTGTTGCCTTCGCGATCTATGCGCCGCAGAATCGGGACAAGCTCGAGGCGGCCTTCCGCGAGGAGATCGAGAAGGCGCTGCGGGATGGCTTCACCGCTGACGAAATCAAGGCG
>JBMUAP010000223.1:0-5759 GCA_049454155.1 Blastocatellia bacterium | reverse complement strand
CCGAACGCCCGCTTCATCGCTCTCCGGCCGGCATCGGCATATGGACCGTGGAAGTCTCCCAGATAGGGCTCGAGCTCCTGGGTGGCGACGACTCGCACATCCGGATTGAGGGAGCGGACGTGATCGCGGACGAGCCGAGTGATCTGACCCGGTCGCTGATCTGGCACCAGCCGCGTACTGATCTTGGCTTCGGCACGATAGGGGACGATCGTCTTGACGCCGGGCCCGGAGTACCCCCCAGTAATCCCGTGCACCTCGAAAGTCGGCATCGCCATGATCGCCGTCAGCACATCGGCCTCACTCTTCAAGTTGGGCCGGATCGATTTCAGTTCGTGTGCTTTGAGAAAGCCACGCGTCGTAAAGCCGGAATCGACAAAACTGGCAATCTCGGCGGCGGTCGGTTGTCGGACTTCGTCGTAGAATCCAGGGATGAGGACTTGACCGGTCTGCGCGTCGTAGCACTGACTGATCACCTTGGCCAGCTCGCCGATCGGGTTGCGGGCGGCTCCCCCGACCAGTCCGGAGTGGACATCCTTGCGGTGGGTCTCCAGTTGGAAGAGAAAGGTCTGCAGCCCGCGTAAGCCGTAGGGGATGGCGGGCTGTTTGCGGGAGATCCAGATGGTGTCGCTGACCAGGACGGAGTCGGTCTTGAGCTCCGGCAGGTGCCCCCGGACAAAGGTGTCGAAGTTGGGGCTCCCGATCTCCTCCTCCAATTCCCAGATGAATTTATAGTTGAGGGGAATGCCAGCGGCGACCGCATACCGGACCGCCAGCAGGGCGGTCAGCGCGGGCCCCTTGTCATCGGTCGTTCCCCGGCCCTCGTATCGATCTCCATCGCGGAAGAAGGTGAAGGGGGCCCGGTGCCACTCTGCGGGGTCGGCGGGCTGGACATCGAGGTGGTTGTAGATGGTGACGGTGGGATAGGCCGGATCGACGATCAGCTTTCCGAAGACGACGGGATTGCCCGGTGTCTCGACAGGGCCTGCCTCGGCGCCGACTTCACGCAGATAGCCTGACGCGAGCTCTGCGCAGCGGCGGATGTCTGCCTGACATTCGGGATCGCTGCTGATGCTGGGGGTCTCGACCAGTGTCGCCAGCTTCTCCTCGAACTCGGGGCGGATACCGGCAATATAGTCATCGAGCTGACGGTTGGGCTGTTCTCTTTTCATGAGTCGATTCTCCTCTCATGGGATCCATCTGGATGGGCAGTTTCATGGCAGGGACCGATCGCTCTGGCGAAGCGAGCCATCCCTGAATTTGATTTTTCAATAGAGCCGGATGTTGTCAAGTTCGATCCAGCGCATGGCGAGCGGGGGGCCAGCCATTTCGAAGCTGGCCAGGAGCAGATCCTTTCCCGTCCAGTCAGGTCCAGGGAGCTTTCCCGGGCTTCGCTGGAGTGTCGCAAAAGGAATCCGCTGGGTCTTCCAGCCCGTGGTCGCGGTGAAGGAGGCGGCAAAGGGACGGTTCTCCCGGACGGATGCCGTCGTCAAGACGAGTCGATAGGTCCCCTCCCCCCGCACATCGAAAGAGATTCCCGCAAAACGCGACGCATCGACCGGCTCGATCCCGCCCCGACGGAAGGGAAGCTGGAGCCGAACAAACGGGTTCACTGCTGAGCTGAGCCGGGCGGTGGCGAGCAGGCTCTTGCCCCTCCCTTGTCGCTCGACACGATCGAAGATCACGCGGGAGGGCGTCACACCGGGCTCTGTCGCATAGACCCAGCGGGTATCCAACCGGCTCCGCCCGTCTCGGGAGTCGAAGTCATCGAGGAGCGCCATCCCCGGAACTGTCGGCAGGGGCGTCCCCTCCGCGTTCGCGATTCGTTGGGCAAGGGCAGACCGATCGACCTCTCTTCCTCCGAGAAAGAGATGGCGGATCCGCCGGAGATCGGCGAGCTGCCGGTGAGGCTCTCCCTCGACCACGAGCAGGTCTGCCAGCCGACCTGGCGCAATGGTCCCGCGCTCTGTCTGAAGCCGCAAGGCCTTGGCCGCGGCCCCGGTGCCGGCGGTGATCGCCTCAAGCGGGGAGAGCCCTCCGGCGACGAGCAGTTCCAGCTCCCGCAGGGTTGCCCACCCGTGATGGGTCCCGGTGACCCCCGCGTCGGTTCCCACTGCGATGGCCACTCCCGCCTGCCGCGCCGCGCGCAGATTCTGACCCAAATAGTGCCAGCGGCGCTGGCGGTAGGGAGTCTCCCGACCTGGAACCGGTGGCCAAGGCGTGGGGGCGGCTTCTCCTGCCGGTGTCGCATTGGCGGGACGGCTCAGCGGCGGCTCGATCGCCTGCCGGACGATCGGATCCAGCACTACTTCGAGGAGCGGCGAGAGGATGGAGCGCGAGCGTGGCTCATAGACCGCCAGCGTGTTGACATATGTCGTGCCGTTGGTCCGGAGAAGCTCGAGCAGGCTCGCGTCGGCAATTCCGTCCCCAATGCCGTGGGCAAGGACATCCACCCCGGCTTGTGAGGCCAACCTCGCCTGGTCACGACGGACCGTGTGGGTCAGCACCGGCCATCCCTCCCGGTGCGCTTCTTCGACCAGTGCCGTCAGCGTCTCCAGGTTCATGCTGGTCATATCCGGAGCCGCTCCGTACCGCCACCCATCGGTAAAGACCTTGATGACATCTGGGCGGTAGGCGACGACACGACGAATCGCCGCACGCGCTTCGTCTGGCGTCGCGACCTCCTGGGAGAAGAAGTCTCCCCGCCCACCCTCCGCGCCGTGCCCTCCCGGCGTCGTCAGACGTGCCGCCAAGCTGAGGCGCGGTCCGACGATCACCCCTTCCCGAAGCAGCCGCCTCATCGGCTCGAACGTCTCTGGGTAGGTTCCAAAGTCGACGACCGAGGTCACTCCACAGTAGAGATAGGCGAGCAGGTTCTTCGGCCAGTCTCCCGTAATCCCACTCGCCGTGCCGTAGGGCAGGTGCGTATGCAGATCGAAGAGGCCCGGCAGAACCGTCATTCCGGCCGCATCGATGCGCCGTGCGTCAGGCGGGATCGTCAGATCCACCCCGACGGCCTCGATCCGCTCCCCCCGGATCAGGATCGTCTGCGTCGACGGCGCCTTTCCTGTCCCATCGATCACCGTACCGTTGACCAGGGCGATCAGGTTCGATGCGGAGCCAGCTTGGCGGGGGCCATCCGCGATTCTCGCCCGGGAGTTGGCATCGCTCATCCACCGCTCGCCCGCCCAGCCGCTCCCCAGCCCGCCCAGGAGCAGCAGCGCCAGTCCCATCTTGCCCGCGTGCTTGGTGAATCGATCACTTCTTCTCAAAATCTCGCTCCTCTTTCGCTTCCTTGCTCCTGGTTCGACGACGAGACGATTCCTGTCTCCTCTTCAGGGGACTATTCCAGGAAAGAGATAGGCCTGGGAGAGGACCAGGAGTCCCACCAAGACGGCCATGGCCACACTGTGGAAGAAGACATAGCGAAGGATCGGTCCCTCCTCCCCGTGTTGGCCAGTGGCCACCCCCGCGACGACGATCGACTGGGCGTCGATCATCTTTCCCATCACTCCGCCGGAGCTGTTGGCGGCGGCGGCAAGCACCGGGGAGATTTGCAGCTGCTCCGCGGTGATCTGTTGCAGATTCCCAAACAGAACGTTGGAGGAGGTGTCACTCCCCGTCAGCGCGACCCCCAGCCATCCCAGCAGAGGGGAGAAGAAGGGGAAGAGAAAGCCCGTGCTCGCAAAGGCGAGGCCCATCGTCGCGTCCAATCCGCCATACCGTGTCGTAAAGCCCAACGCCAGCATCGCCGCGATCGTCACCAGCGAGAGGCGCACCCGCCGCAGCGTTCCCCAGTAGATTCTCAGCAGCCTTCCCGGCGAGAGTCGCAAGATCAATCCCGAGAGAATGCCGGCCAGCAACAGGGCCGTCCCCGTGGCTGACAACCAGTTGACCGAGAAGATGGCCTCCTCTGCTTTGAGAACGGTGACGACCGGCGGCGCCCGGTAGATCGCCTGATGGAGCCAGGGGACCTTCACTTCAATCAGCGAGAGATGGTTGAGCCAGCTCTTGATTGGTGGAAGCCCCCAGAGGAAGACCAGGACCGAGAGCAGAACCCACGGCATCCAGGCCAGCCCAGCCTCCCGTTTGCTGAATCGTTCTGGCGCCAGTTCCGTCTTGCCAGAGGCAACCCCCTCCTTCCAGGTGGTCTTCGGATGCCACACCCGCAACAAGAGGACCAGCGACAAGATCGAGACGATCGCCCCGACGATGTCGACCACCCACGGGCCGTGGTAGTTGCTGATCAGAAACTGCGCCAGAGCGAAGGTTCCCCCCGCGGTCAGACAGGCCGGCCAGACCTCCCGCATCCCCTTGAATCCAGTCATCGCCCAGACCAGCCAGAAGGGGACCAGCAGGGAGAAGAATGGCAGCTGGCGGCCCACCATCGCACTCAACTGTTCGAGCGGCAAGTTGGTCACCTTCGCCAGTGCCAGAATGGGGGTTCCGAGCGCTCCGTAGGCGACGGGGGCGGTGTTGCCGATCAACGCGATCCCCGCCGCCTGCAATGGCTTGAACCCGAGACCGATCAACATCGCCGCCGAGATGGCCACCGGTGTCCCAAATCCCGCGGCCCCTTCGATGAACGCGCCAAAACTGAAGGCGATGAGGAGCGCCTGCAGTCGCGCGTCCTGGGTGATCCCCGCAATCGTCTCCTTGACCACCTCGAACTTGCCGGTGACAACGGTGATGTCATAGACAAAGATCGCATTGAGGACAATCCAGCCAATGGGAAAGAGACCGAAGGCCGCTCCGTTTCCGGCGGCGGCGAAGGCCAGTCCCATCGGCATGCCGTAGACGAAGATGGCGACGACGAGTGACGCGCCCAATCCAATCGCTGCCGCCACGTGAGCCCGCACGTGCCCAAACGCGAGCAGCCCCAGCAACAGCACGACTGGAACCGCGGCCACCAGCGTTGATCCTGCCAATCCTCCCCACGGCTCATAGGTCTGTGTCCAAGTCATTGGGCTCATCAGGTCCCCATCGCTTTCCAGTCCCTCTTTCCGGCTAATTTTTGCGCACTTTTCGCTGGAAAAATGGCGTGGAAAAGAGTATACAGTTAGTGTTCTTACGATACAGGAAAGACCCCCACCGGTCCCCCCGCCGGACATTCCAAATCCTAACCGATTCCTTGAAGATTTGAATCTGACTGAATCCGTTCAGCGGAATCCACCTCTTCTTCTCCTTTATCTCATGATTCGAGCGAGAAGGAGGTGGTCGTGCTGACCAACAGTTCCAACAGGATCAAGTCTTCTCGACCGGGGCAGCCCCAACCGATTCAGCCCCGGCCTTGGCGCAGGAGAGAGACCGCCTATGCAATCGATCAGGCAGACCGTCCTTTTGGGAGTGACCGAGCCATCTTCCCCCAACGCTTCCGTTAGCTTCCCTCAACAAGAGCGACGGCACCTCCCCAGGCCCAATACACAAGACAGGATGTCCCAGGCCGCCTTGCCCAAGCCAACAGCTGCTGAAGAGTGGGACGCCAAAGCCGCCGCGGTCGTCATCAGTCTGACCACCTTCTTCGTCACCTTTCTCTTCGGCCTGGTGACTGAAGTCGTCTCCGGACTGATTCCACTGGGAATCCTCAGTGCGACGTGCGCCGGCTGCCTCGGCCTGCTCGCACGTGGGTGGATGCTGACCCGGATCCAGCAACAGTCTGGCACCCAAGAAGAGATTGCCGAGTAAGGCCCACCGCTGCTCCTTGCTCTCAACTTTGGGGTTTCTGTTCGACGTGGCCGCCAAACTGATGGCGCATGGCGGAG
>JBMUAP010000222.1:0-5779 GCA_049454155.1 Blastocatellia bacterium | reverse complement strand
TCCGTCTCCACTGGGATTGACCCCCCCCACACTTCAAAAAATAGTTGAACCAATCGGGATTTCTAATAATTTGGTGGAAAAAAGGCTTGATTGTTCGCGAGAGGCCGTGCTATAAGAATCAGGCCGTGAGCCCGACTCACCAGCAAGCATCCCAAGACGGCTCACAGTGAGGCAAGATTGAACCGATTAAAAGCTCATATTGAATAGATGGTATATCAAATTATTCCACTACAAGATGAGTTACATATCCCTCTTTTTTTCCAGGGTTAACGGGGACTGAGACCATCAAGACATTGAACAGAATGGCATGAGTCGTAATTTGGTATTTTGTTTAGGTAGTTCGAGATGGCGTCAGCTCTCTTCAGGCTAGCTGGGTAAGAGTGGAATGAAGATCGGTTACCAACCCAAAGGAGAAAAATCACAAATGCGAACCTCACGCAAACTTACACATTACCTGATGGCGGTGTTCGCGGTGGCCATGATGTCGATGGTTACCCTCGCACAGAGTACACCTGGTACAGTCGTCCCCGCCTCATCCGAAGCAAGTGACCAGAAGCCTGGTTCACTGTTGGTCTACAACCTCTATCAATCCGAGGCTTCGAACGTTGCGGCCGTTGACACCAAAATCAACATTACCAACACGAATGAGTCGAACCCTGTCATCGTTCACTTCTTCTTTGTCTCGAAGAGTTGCTCAGTTGCGGACTTCAAGACAGAGTTGACAGCGAACCAGACCTACTCATTCCTTACATCCGATTTTGATCCAGGCACGACTGGATACATCATCGCGGTTGCTGAGAACTTCCTCGGTGTGCCGATCAGCTTCAACTATCTGATTGGTGATCTTTACACCCGGAACGTCTCGGCTGCCAACTCCTACCAAGCCAATTTGGGTGCGGTGGCGTTTGCTGCTCAGTGGGCGTTTGATCGCACTTCAGACCGCTTGACTGGGGCTCGTACGGTTGGTGGAGCTTTAAGCACGGTTGCAGCAGATGCTATCACTGCCACCCTCGACTTCGACAACTCCACTAACGGTTACAACCGTCAGCCTGCGGTTGTCGCTATCTCCAACATCCCAAGCCGTGCCAGCAATGATCGCATGTGGCTTGTTACCAACTCACTCTCCGGTTCTCTCGTGTCGGCCATGGGGTCCACAGGGTCGTTGTTCGGATTGCTCTATGACGATGCTGAGCAGTCGCAGAGCTTCATCATGAGCGGTGGTTGCCACCGGTTCGCTGAGCTTAGCAACACCAATCCACGTACGGTACCGCGGTTTGACTCGGTCATCCCTGCTGGCCGCACTGGCTGGATGAAGTTGTATCAATCCTCCACCCAGCCAATTGGTATTCTCGGCGCGGTGATTGCGTACAACCAGCAAGCTCGGGTTAACTTCGAGGGTGGGCATAACCTCCACACCTTGACAGTCACCAACCATGTTGCATCGGGTCTCAACCGCGTGGTACTCCCGGTCTTCCCGTTCTCGGGTATCTAAGGCTTCTGGGAACCAGTTCCCCTTTTCCCTCTCTTCTCCTGCAAATGGTGATTAGAGGGTAAGGTCAAAAGAAAAAGCCTAGGCGAAATGCCTAGGCTTTTTCTTTTTGTGCGCCCGGCAGGGCGCACTCACTTATGTGTGAAAGTCCCTTCCCCCTGGGAGGGAGAATTTTTTGAGAAGAATAGATTTCTATCAAAAGAGTAAAAAAGCAACCGCGAGTGAACACCACGCAGTCTATAGATTTTAATGGACTTGATCAGGCTTTTGGGTAGTTCATTCAACCCAACTTAGCAGTTTTCAGCAGACAGAAGGCAAACAGAGATTTCAAGAGTTAAAGAAATTTCATCCGATTTTCCTGACCAAAGGGTCATCACTCGACACGAATTCGGACAAGAGGAGCAGCCTTCTCGTTGACCGAGAGAACCAAGTCAACCAAGCCCTTGAGACCAGGTGGGATTTGCAGGTTGAGCTGATCAAGCCCCTCATACGTCCCCTGCGGACCAACATAGAGCAGAGGGACGGGCTGTCCGCTGAGAGTGACTTCCACAGAACCTCTCGGCGCATGGCGGAGTCCAGTCCCAAAAAGGACCAGATAGTCGCCGACTCCAACTGGATTGGGCGTCCCATCGGGATTCCCCACTTCCCGGAAGACAACCCCATCGCGAGTCGCCAAGGCGGCGGGAGCGCCTGTCCCCTGCGCATTGCTGGTAAAGAGAGCAGGGGCGGCCTGTGCGAGGGAGACTGCCTGGCGGGAGATCGCCCCATTTGCGGCCCCGATTTCGATGATGGCCGACCCGGTCTGGACACTTTCCGGGATCAGAAAATTGACTTGCCCCGGTGAGACAAAGAAGAGCGGGGCGACGACACCATTGACACGGACCGATGTTCCATCAAGGCTGGTCGGAAGGGGAAGAGAGGTCGCGGCGGCAGTCGAGCTCGCCAAGCCGCTCCCGAACGCGACGACGATGGAGGACGGTGCCAGCGAGAGCGGCGAGTAGTTGGCCGCCGAGACGGTGGCGAGCGGCATGGCCGTACCAGGGCGGACAAAGGGTCGGGCCGCCGATAAGACCCCGTCCGGGTTGAGCACCCGCACGGAGACCTCCGCCCCTGGAGCGGCCGGCACCTTCCAGAGCAGCGGGGAGAGGAGTCGCCGACCAGCCTCTACAACCGATGTCGAGGTATCCCGCACGCTTCGTCCGTCGATCTCGATCTCGGCGCCAGGAAGGAATCCGGTCCCCTCGACCACCAGGGCTCCCTGGGAATCGAGGGCAACGCTCTGCAAGACGGGAGTCGAGAGCGCCAACTCCAGCCCATCGACCGTAAAGCCGATGAAGGCAAGGCTCATCTCGTCGGTCGTCTCCTCCCCCCAGCGAACCTCCTTGGGAGGAGAGCTGGGGTTGCGCGGATTGCTGGCGGAGTTGTCAAAGATCGTCGTCAGCTTGAGGGTTGCACCGCCGGTCAGCGAGACGGGCTGGCGATAGAGATACGTCCCCTGCCAATTGAAGTCCCAATCCGGGATATCGATCAAGCAGTTGGGCTGCGTGTTTCCCGGGCGCTGCAATTCGACTTTGATGCGACGACCGAGGAGGTGCATGTGAGGCGTGACAGCCCACATCTTCCCGGTCAAGAAGAAGGGAATGGTGAAAGAGGCGTTGACCTCGTGCTGGCGACTGCCGGCCGGAATGACGAATTGTGTATTGACCAAGGGAAGAACTTGCAGGGCGTGCCTGACTGGGCGCTTGGCAAAGTAGAGCCCAATCAGTGTCCGGTCGCTCTCCGGTTGTTCCGTGGGAGAGTAGTGGACCTGGATGACGACGCGGGAGTTGTTGGCGAGGCGGATCCCGGTCCCGTCAGGGGCAAAATAGCCGCGGGAACCTGGTGCCCAACCACCGAGCATTTCGGTTGTTCGGGTACGGGGACCACCAAAGCAGGTATAGCCGGGTCCGGGCTCGGCGGCGTCAAGCTGCGCCGACTCCCCGGCCAGGTCGGCATAGGCGATGACGTGATGCACGATGGCGGGGGTACCGGGCTTGACGCTGAGCGCACTGATCCACCGATCGCCCCGCAGATCCCCCACCGGAACACTGAAGCAGCGGTAGAGGTCTCGCCCGGGAGGGGGCGCGTAGGGTTCCGCCGGGGTGAGGACGAGATCCGGAGCTCCAAGCGCCCACCCATCCGGGAACTCGAGCGGAGCCGGCAGATCTGAGGGCTGCCCTTCCGGCGCGCCACTATCGACCCAGGCGGCGATCGTCTGGATCTCTGCTTCGCTGAGGGCCGGCACATCTTGAAAATCACCACACCCTTCCACCGGCTTCCAAGGGGGCATCTGTCGCCGCAGGACCTGCTCCCGAATGGCCACCGCCCAGGGACGAGCCTCCTGGTAGCTCATCAGGGAGAAGGGAGCGATATCCCCTGGATGGTGGCACGTCTGACAGCTTCGTTGCAGAATCCGCACGACCTCTTTGTTGAAGGTCGGGCCCGACTGCCCCCTCGCCATGACCACGCCTCCCCCATCCATGAGGGGCACGTGCCAGCGAGCCTGCCAGATCATCCCCAAGAGAATGGCCCCCAGAAGGGCCACCACCAACCGCTTTGGCAATGGCTGGAGTGCATGTCGTTGCATCTGTTCCTCCTCGCAGAGTTCGTGGAAGAAGCCAAGAGAAGTTATTTGACGGGGATCCCGAGCAGACGGGCCATGGTTCCGCCATAGATCTTCTCGCGGCTGGGTTCGGGAACCTGACACGCATCGAGCATGGCATCGAACTGCCGCATGACGGCATCCAGATTCTCGGGAGGCTCGTCTGTTCCAAAAACGAGCTTCTCAAAGGCGTAGACCGCTTCGCTGGAACTGTGCTGACTCGGCCCATCCCACCAGAGGTAATCACGGAAGACCGCCAGGTTCCGCGCCTTCTTGAGGAGAGAAGAGCCGGTCAGATCGAAGTAGAGGTTCTTCTCCCAGCGGGCCGCCTCGGCGGCCTCGTCGTACCATGGATTTCCGAGATGTGCCCCTTGAATGATGAGACGCGGGAAGGAGCGGGCGATGGTATGGAGATACGACGGTCGCATCCGGGCCATCGAAGAGGGCTCCGGCTCATCGCTCGATCCAGAGACGATCCCGGTGTGAAAGAGGGCGATCAGGTTGAGCGACTGGAGCACTTCATAGATGGGAAAGTAGCCAAAATCGTCCCAGTTGTGCTTCGGCGTATGCATCTTGATGCCGCGAAATCCCGCCGCAGCAAACTGCCGAATCTCGCGCACGGCCGAGGTGTCGTCGACGTTGATCTGTCCGTATGGGATGATGACGTCGGGATGTTGAGCGGCTGCACGGCGGACCGTTTCGAGGTGGGCGACACGAGTCAGCACACAAGCCATCGCACGGCGGGGACGGTAGATCCGCACCAGCCGGTCGAGATAGTCCGGGGCAGGGCTGAAATGCTGGTGGGAATCGATGATCAGGCGACGCGATTGCCCAAATGGAGAAGAGGGAGCCGCACTCGCGGCTCGCCCAAATGCTCCCCCAACGAGGGCGACTCCCCCCTGCAAAATGAATCGGCGGCGGGCCATCTCTCTCGGAACCACAACTGTCTCCTTTCAGAGGGAAGACTCCCCTCACACTGGGCTGGATGTCTGAGCTTGCCGGAATTCCCTCGCTCCCTTATCATGACATTCCCAGAAGGAGCAGATCGGACCCCGGACACGACGCGGTCTTCTCCACGCACGAAATGGGTCCAGACGGCAACGGGACTCCACAATCTGAATCTTTAGGATGAAGGGACCCTGCTGATCGAAAATTGGATCCTATGCTATCTCGTCACAGGCTGCAATATCTCGCGGTTGGAGGCGTCAATACCCTCTTTGGCTACGGGTGTTTCGCCCTTCTCCAGTGGGCCCTCGCCGATCATGTCGCGCACGCCTACCTGCTCGCCAGCCCACTCGCCACCCTCATCAGTATCACCTTCTCCTTCCTTGGGTACAAACATTTCGTCTTTAAAACCAAGGGGAACTACTTGCGCGAGTGGCTTCGCTGCCTGGTGGTCTACAGCGGAAATATCGTGATTGGCCTGCTCTGTCTGCCGCCGCTCGTGGTCGGGCTGACCCACCTGACCGGCGTCACGAAAGAGGCGCCCTATCTGGCGCAGGGGATCGTCCTGATTTTAGGAGTTGTTTGGAGCTATCTGGGCCACTCCCGCTACTCTTTTCGTCATCGAGATCAAGAATCAGGAGAACGACGACAGGCAAGTTGAAAGACAGCACTCTCCCCTTCCCCATTGGACAGGGGCAATTCCC
>JBMUAP010000221.1:0-5790 GCA_049454155.1 Blastocatellia bacterium | reverse complement strand
AACGACTGCAGTCGTTGCCACTGCCGGCCTCGCCAGAGCGTGCCTTGAATGTACGCTCCACACGAAAATCGGCCAGCGTGTTGATGCCGGGCGCAGCACGCAGGAAGCCGCTGCCACCGTCCCCCCCATCACCTCACGGTAGACCCGGACCTCCTCGTCGCAGAGCTGCGGATAGCTGACCGCAACCTTCTCTGTCGGGCAGTGGCGCTTTCGCAACCGGTACGAGCCATCTTTCTGACGTCGGCTCTCTGCCAAATAGCCCCGCGCCGTAATCATCCGCACCAGCGTCCGCACCCGGTCCTCGAACGAGAGCCCCTCCAACTCCGCTGTCAACTGCGCGATCCATTCGTCGGCGCGCGCTCGCAGCACCTGCGCCAGCGCCGCTTCGCCAAATTGGCGCTCGATCTGGCTCATCACTTCCCGCGCCAACTCATCATACCGCTGCGGAAAGAGGCACCGCGCTTTCTCTGTCAACCGGTAGAGGTACCGTGGGCGCCCTCGCTCATGCCGCTCCTGCTCGTACCCAATCAGACCGTCACTCTCCAACACCCCGAGGTGGCGCCGCACACAGACCTTCGAGACCCCCAACGACTCGGCCAATTGCTCGACGCTCATCGCCCCATTCGCCTTCAACAGGTCGATGATCGCGCTGCGGGACGTCTTCAGGATGTGCTCCACCGTCGCTCCAGACATGTCACGGATCTTACGTCGCCCCTTTGTCTTTTGTCAACTTTTTGGTTGGTAAATTTTTTCCGGGAGCGCTTGTTCGAGAGTGGGACAAGCATGGTATAGTGCGAGTCTTTTGAAGGGGCGAGAGCATCATCAAGAAGATCAATATCGGAATTGGCAGATCGATTGCACTAAAACTGCGCTATACAGGACCAGACACAACGAAAGAGGAGCTATGGCAGGAGTGACGACGGAAGAAGGGCCGCGGGCAGGGACGCTGGTCGAGGATTTGGAGACGGTCACGATCCGGTTTGCAGGAGATTCCGGGGACGGGATGCAGATCACGGGGACGCAGTTCACCTCGACCTCGGCGATCATCGGGAACGACATCTCGACGATGCCCGACTTTCCGGCGGAGATTCGCGCTCCAGCCGGCAGTCTGCCGGGAGTCTCCGGGTTCCAGCTCAACTTTTCGAGTCTGGACATCCGCACGCCGGGGGATGAGCCCAACGTGCTGGTGGCGATGAACCCGGCAGCACTCAAAGTCAATCTCGCCGATCTGGAGCCCGGTGGGATCCTCGTCGTCAACACCGATGAGTTCACCGACGGGAACCTCAAGAAGGCTGGCTACAAGGGGAATCCGCTCGAGGATGGCTCCCTCTCCGGCTACCGCCTGCTGGAGATCCCGATCACCTCGCTGACGCTCAAGGCGCTCGAGGCGACGGGGCTGCCCTTCAAGCAGCAGGAGCGTTGCAAGAACTTCTACTCGCTTGGTTTGATGTACTGGCTCTACGATCGCCCAATGGAGCCGACGCTCCAGTGGATCGCGCAGAAGTTTGCCGGCAAGCCAGAGATTGCCGACGCCAACGTCCTCGCGCTCAAGGCCGGTTACAACTACGCCAACACCACCGAGATCTTCAATACCCACTACCGGGTCGCCAAGGCCAAGATCAAGCCGGGCAAGTACCGCAACATCACCGGGAACGAGGCGACGGCGATCGGTTTCATCGCTGCCGCGCAGTTGGCGGGGCGCCCGCTCTTCTACGGGAGCTATCCGATCACGCCGGCGTCTGACATTTTGCACGAGCTCTCCAAGCACAAGAACTTCGGGGTCAAGACCTTCCAGGCGGAGGATGAGATCGCGGCGGTCGGTGCGGCGATCGGTGCCTCCTTTGCCGGGAGCATCGGCCTCACTGGGACGAGCGGTCCCGGCGTGGCGCTCAAGGCCGAGGCGATCGGGTTGGCGCTCATGACCGAGCTGCCGCTGGTGATCATCAACGTGCAGCGCGGTGGTCCCTCGACAGGCTTGCCGACGAAGACAGAGCAGGCAGACCTCTTGCAGGCCCTCTACGGGCGGAACGGCGAGGCGCCCGTCGCCGTCGTCGCTCCAGCGACACCGGGGGAGTGCTTCCTGATGGCGATCGAGGCGGTGCGCTTGGCGACCCGTTACATGGCCCCGGTCTTCTTCCTCTCCGACGGCTACCTTGGGAACGGCTCGGAGCCGTGGGAGATCCCCTCTCTCGCCAGCCTCCCCCAGATGAAGATCGAGATGCGGACCGAGACGGAGGGCTTCCTCCCCTACCTGCGCGACGAGCGGACCCTCTCGCGTCCGTGGGCGATCCCGGGCACGCCCGGCCTCGAGCACCGCATCGGCGGTCTCGAGAAGGCCAACTTTACCGGCAATGTCAGCTACGATCCCGACAACCACGAGAGTATGGTCCACCTGCGCGCCGAGAAGATTCAGCGCATGCAGCAGGACATTCCGCCGCTTGAGGTCCTCGGACCGTCGGAGGGCCGCGTCCTGGTCCTCGGCTGGGGCTCGACCTTCGGGGCGATCACGACGGCGGTCGAACGGCTCCAGGCCGAAGGGGCCTCAGTCGCCAGTTCCCACCTTCGCTACCTCAACCCGTTCCCGGCCAACCTTGGGGAGGTCCTCGGCCGCTACGAGAAGGTGCTGATCCCGGAGCTCAACCTGGGTCAGTTGGCGATGTTGATTCGCGCCCGCTTCCTCGTCGACGCCATCCCCGTCACCAAGGTCAAGGGCAAGCCCTTCAAGGTCTCGGAGCTGGTCAACCGGATCCGGCAGGAGCTTTGACGTCCCCCCGTCGCGTCGGGCACAATCGTGATGCAGTGAGGCTGGAGTGGCGCGCCGAGCGAGCGCCCTCGCCAAGAGATCGGAGAATTTCGCAATGAGTGAACAAGGTAATGGTGGCAACGGGCACGGCGGCAATGGGAACGCCGCCTTCGTCAAGCTGACAAAGAAGGACTTTCAGTCCGACCAGGAGGTGCGCTGGTGTCCCGGTTGCGGGGACTACTCGATCCTCGCCCAGGTGCAGACACCTACGGATTCCACACGATCCACGGACGGGCCCCGGCGATCGCCACTGGCGTCAAAGCGGCCAACCCGGCCCTCCAGGTCTGGGTCGTCACTGGGGATGGAGACGCCCTCTCGATCGGTGGCAACCACTTCATCCACGCCTTGCGGCGCAATGTCGACCTCAAGATCATCCTCTTCAACAACCGGATCTACGGGTTGACCAAGGGGCAGTACTCGCCGACCTCCGAGCTGGGCAAGAAGAACAAGTCGGCCCCGATGGGGACGATCGACTACCCGATCAACCCGCTCAGCCTCGCCTTTGCCGCCGAGGCGACCTTTGTCGGGCGCTCGATGGACGTCGATCCGAAGCACCTCTCGATGATGGTCGAGCGGCTCGCCCACCACAAGGGCTCGGGGATCCTTGAGGTCTACCAGAACTGCAACATCTTCAACGATGGAGCCTTCAAATCCTTCTCGGAGCGCGACGTTCGTAGCGACCGGATGCTTTATCTCGAACAGGGCAAACCGCTCCTCTTCGGCAATGGCAAGGGGATTCGCCTGCGCGGGGTCACTCCGGAAGTGGTCACCGTCGGTGAGAATGGGGTCACCCAGGACGACCTCATGGTCCACGACGAGAATACGCCGGAACCCAACCTGTCTTACATCCTCGGACGGATGCAGTACCCAGAGTATCCCGTCCCGATGGGGGTCTTTCGTGCCATTCGCCGTCCGACCTACGAGGAGATGCTCGAAGGGCAGGTCGCCAGCGCCCTCGCCGCCAAGGGACCCGGCAATCTCGAGAAACTGATCAACAGCGGCGAGACGTGGGAGATTCACTGAGCCCCTCCCCGCGGTCGAGCGGCTCATTTGTAGCAGGGAGATGAGAGATGTCCATACTTTCTGAAATCGTATCGGCGGTCAAGGAGGTGGTCGATGTCGCGCGGACAACGGCCCAGGGGATGAGCGTCACGCTCAGCCACATCCCGACCCGCAAGGAGACGGTCAGCTATCCAGAGGAAGCCGTCACCATCTACCGGCGCTTCCGTGGCGAGCACTTTCTCGATGTCAATGAGGATGGCAAGGAGCGCTGCGTCTCCTGTTTCCTCTGTGCGGCGGCATGCCCGGCCGATGCCATCTACATCGAAGGCGCCGAAGATCCTCGCCCCTACGAAGAGCGCATCGGCATGGACCATCGTTATGCCAAGGTCTACCAGATCGACTATGGCCGCTGCATCCTCTGCGGCTTCTGCGTCGATGCGTGTCCGACCGATGCGATCAACCACGGCCACAACTTCGAGTGGGCCGTCTATACCCCAGGGGAGATGGTCAAGGACAAGTCCTACCTGCTTGCCAACAAGTGGCGAGAGCCGGACGTGACCCCCACGCCGAAGCAGTTGCCCCTCGCGCAGAAGCAGAAGCTCGACAAGCTGAACATCATTCTCAAGTAGCTCTTCCTCTTCCACAGGCAGGGCTCTTGAGTGCGACCGTGCCGGCCGGGCCGTCTTCCCCTATTCTGTGGGGAGGCCGGCCCGGTCGTCCTCTTTTCTGCAAGGCAAAGAGCGGTCTCGGGGCAGGTCCATGAAGATCGGCATCAACTACCCCTGGCAAGACTATGGTTGGGACTTCGGGGATCCGCCGGAGGAGTGGGTCCCAGCCAGTTCACGCGCGGCGTGGCGGCAGGAGAAGCGGGAGCGGATGGGTGAGACGCTCGCCGAGCTGGCCCAACTCGGCCTCGCCTCTGTCCGCTGGTTCCTCCTCGGAGATGGCACCAATTACGGTCTCGGGGAAGATACTCCACGGCTCGTCGAGGGCCAGTGGCACTTCGATCCGCTTCCCCCCGAACACCCTTACCACGCCCAACTGCTCGACGATTTCCGCTTTCTGCTCGAGACCTGCCGGTCGAATGGCCTGACGCTGCTCCCAAGCCTGATCGACTTCCAGTGGGCCTGGCCGGGAGAGATCCCCGCCGGCAGCCGCTCGATCGTCAAACGGGGCCGTGGGCAGATCCTCACCGACCCTCACCGGTGCGAGCGTTTCTTCGCCGCAGTCCTCGATCCTCTTCTCGACCTCTCGTTCGAGTATCGCGAACAGATCGTTGCCTGGGAGCTGATCAACGAACCCGAATGGGTCGTTCGCCCTCCGTGGTACCAGTTCTGGCGATGGCGTCGCAACCGCACCATCCCCAAGCAGCGGATGCGCGAGTTCCTTGGGGCCGGCCTGCGGCGGATTACCGAGTATCGCGGCGGCGTCTTCCCTTCAACGATCGGCTTTGCCTTGCCACGCTCGGTCCAAGAGTGGAGTGGGATCGGGGCGACCCTCGACCAGTTTCACCACTACCCGCAGTCCGGGGAACGCTTGCCCGTTGGTCTCGAGTCGGCGGTAGTGGGCGAGGTGGCGACCGCGGCCGATTTCCGGCCATGGCCGGAGCTCGATCTCCAGTCGATCCCGAACCGCCTCCACCTCCTCGCCTCACGCGGGTTTCCCGCCGCCTACCTCTGGTCCGCCGGGGACACCAGCGATGCCACCCGCTGGACGACGGAAGAGAAGCGGGAGCTCCGCGACTACCTCGCCCGCGCACCTCGCTCCTGAGCCCCCCCCTCCTACCCCGCTCCCTCCCCCTGCCTTGACCTGCCCAACCCAATCCTCCAACGGTGAGGATCGCCAGCGAAAAAATGAAGCCAAGCAAAATTAAGACGCTGAAGAGACGCTGAAAAGACGGAGCTGAGACGTTGAGGGGTTATAAGGCAGATGTCAATTCAAACATATTCTGTCCAAGTTTGTCCGTAAGACAGATTTGAAGCACC
>JBMUAP010000220.1:0-5792 GCA_049454155.1 Blastocatellia bacterium | reverse complement strand
GACTGCCTTCGAGAATATCCTGGTCCCGATGGAGATCAAAGGCGGGGCCAATGCCAAAGCGCGGGCGCAAGCCCTGCTCGACGAGGTGGGACTTCACGATCGGGGGCATCACTACCCCTCCCAGCTCTCCGGCGGAGAACAGCAAAGAGTCGCCATCGCCCGGGCCTTTGCCAACAATCCACGAATCCTGCTCGCCGACGAACCAACGGGGAATCTCGATTCCCGCAATGGGGCGCACATCTTTGAACTACTCCTGCGGATCAACCGCGAGCGGGGAGCTACCCTCGTCCTGGTGACCCACGACGACGCACTCGCCAACCTGGCGGACCGTCGGATCAGCCTGCGCGATGGGAAGGTTGTCGAGGATCGCTTGGTGGCAAAGACCCAGGAAAAGGGGGCAGAATGATCTTCTCCCTGACCCTCGCTTGGCGAGAACTGCGTGCCTCGTGGCGACGATTGATCTTCTTCTTCCTTTCGATTGCGATCGGAGTCGGCGCGATCGTCTGCCTGCGCTCGCTCGTCCAGAATCTCAAAGAGTCGGTGACGCGGGAGTCGCGATCCCTCTTGACCGCCGATGTGCAGGTCTCCTCAAACAGCGCCTGGACACCGGAGACCCGTGCCGTTCTCGACCGCATCGCACGCCAGCCCACGGTGACAGGGCGAACGGAGATGCTCGAGATGGCGACGATGCTGCGGCCCGCGGATCGCCCGGATGCCCCCCCCCGCTTGGCCGAACTGAAAGCCGTCCAACCCGACTTCCCTTTCTACGGAGAGCTGACGCTTGCCGGCGGAGCCCCCTACTCGCATCAACTGCTCCTGGATCGCGGGATCCTCGTCAGAGAAGGGACCCTCGCCTCCCTCTCCCTGCGCATTGGGGACCGGGTCCGTATCGGGACCCTTGAGTTCACCATCCGTGGCACCATCGAAAAAGAGCCAGGCAACACGATGAATGCCTTCAGTCTCGGCCCGCGGGTCCTTCTCGACTATGAGGATGCCGCCCGGGCCGGCCTGCTCACCTTCGGCAGCCGAGTCCGCTACCGGGCCCTCTTCAAGACGAGCGAGGCAGGCATGGAGCCAGTCGTCAACGCGTTGCGGGAAGGACTCAAGGATCAGCCGGGCCTCAATGTCCGCTCGTTTCGCTATTCACAGGATCGTCTGAGCGAGTCGCTGACCCGGGTCGAGGACTATCTCAGCCTGATCGGCCTCGTCATTCTCGTCCTCGGCGGCATCGGCATTTCCAGCGTGACCCAGGTCTTCGTTCAGCAAAAGATGCGCACGATCGCGGTGCTGAAGTGCCTCGGCGGGACCAACCGGCGAGTCCTTGGGGCCTACCTCCTGCAAGTCCTGACCCTCGGTGCGATGGGAAGTCTCTTGGGGCTGGTTCTCGCCTGGGTGGTCATGGCCGCCCTCCCCCGCTTGCTGGGTGACCGGATCCCGTTCGACCTGACCTTCGGACTGACGTGGCAAGCCACCCTCCAGGGGCTCGGAGTGGGGCTGTTGATCGCCCTGCTCTTCTCGTTGATGCCATTGCTGCAAATTCGACAGATCAAACCGGTTCTCGTCCTTCGCAGCGCCGAGCCCCCACGGCGACAGGGGTTCGACTGGCAGCGGGTCCTCGTCGGCGGTGTTGTTATCGCCGGACTGCTCGGTCTGGCTGGATGGCAGGCGGGTTCGTGGCGGATCGGAGCCATCTTTCTGCTTGGTCTCGCTGCAGTTACTCTTCTCCTGGCGCTGGCGGCGAGCCTCCTGATGAAGGGGTTGCGCGGACTCCGCTGGATTCCGTCTTTTCCACTCCGACAAGGAGTCAACAGCCTCTATCGCCCGGGCAACCAGACGCGGGTGATCCTCATGGCCGTTGGCTTGGGCATCTTCCTCGGCGTCTCGGTTCGCAGCCTGCAGCTCAACCTGCGGGACGAATTCGCCCTCGATCTCCGCAATCTCCAGGCAGACCTCTACATGATCGACATCCAGCGCGACCAGCGTGAGGAGGTCGCGCGGATGGTCGAGAGGGCCACCGGGTCGGCACCCACCATCCTGCCCACCGTCCGAACCCGGATTGCTTCGATCAACGGACAGCCCGTCTCCAGTGACCGCCTCCAACGCTCTTCTGAAAATCCGGGGATGCTCGGTCGGGAATATGTCGTCACCTACCGGTCCTTCCTGGAGTCGAACGAGACGCTCGTCGCCGGTACCTTCTGGAATGATACGCCGGCAACCGAGCCAGAGATCTCGATCGAGGACCTCCTTCACCGGGAGCTGGGGCTCAATCTTGGCGATCGGGTTGGGTTCGACATCCTCGGGCGATCCCTCACTGCCCGGATCACCAGCATTCGACGGGTCGATTGGCGCAACGCCCGCACCGGCTTTCTGATCGTCTTCCGGCCGGGACCACTCGCGGAGGCCCCGACGATGTACATCAGCGCCCTTCGCGGCCCCGCGACCAGCGCCGATCGAGCCCACCTCCAGCGGGAGATCGTCGAGCGCTTTCCGAATGTCTCGATGATCGACGTCCGCGATATCATCGAGATCGCCCGTGGGATCATCGAGAACGTCTCTCTGGCGATCTCTTTCGTCGGTGCCTTCGTCTTTCTCAGCGGCCTGCTGATCCTGATCGGCTCAATCGCCATGACCAAATATCATCGGCTCTATGAGGCGGCCATCCTCAAGACACTCGGCGCACGACGCCGGCTGGTCGTTCTGGTGACCCTCATCGAGTACAGCATCCTCGGGACCCTGGCGGGTCTGCTGGGCTCGCTTGCTGCCATCGGTCTTACCTGGGCGATCAGCGAGAAGGCCCTCCAGATCGCCTGGCACTTCAGCCCAAGCGTCAACCTCCTCGGTCTCGCCATCGGCGCCTTGCTCGTCAGCCTCATCGGGCTGCTCGCCAGCGGAGATGTGCTGTTCCGGAAACCACTCGGTATTCTCCGCAATGAATGATCCCGCTCATCGGGCGATGCTGGAGAGTCGTGACATCTGTCCGAGCGGCTGCTATAATTCGGTGCTGTTTCGATTGGTCGAGGACTGATCGAATTTGTCGCGGACAAACAACGTTTCCAAGGCGATCGTTCGGCGATCGGCCCTCTCTTGGCGCCTGTTCTTTTCTGTCGATTCTCTCTGTCTGGTCCTGAACGACATAGAAGACTGGAATCAGCGGAAAAGCAAGGAGATCGAAGGCGTGAGGCAATACCTGGTAGACACCATCCGAAAGGACCTGATATGTGGAACCGACTGAAGCGGCTTTTTCGATCAATCTTCGGGGGTATCATCGACAGCGCCGAGGATCCTGAATTGATTCTCCAGCAGCTGATCCGGGATATGAACGACCAGGTCCCGAAGATGCGCGAGAATGTCGCCTCGGTCATGGCGACGGAGAAACGACTCGCCCGGGAGATTGAGGCCAACCGGGCCAAGCTGACCGACCTCGACAATAAGATCAAAGCGGCCATCCGGACAGGCCACGACGACATCGCCACCGCGCTCATCGGGGAACTCCAGACCGCCCAGCAGGCGCTGACCACCAGCCAGCAAAACCACGTCCAGGCACAAGCTGCCTCTACCAAAGCCCGCGAATTCCTCGACAACTACATGATTCAGGTCCGCCGCAAGACTGGCGAGGCGATGCAATTGATCGCCGCCAGCAAACAGGCCCAGATGCAGGAGCGGCTTGCCCAGACCATGGCCTCCTTCCAGGTGGGAGACGACTCACAGACTTTCCAGGACATGCGGGAGAAGATCGCCACGCGGGTCGCCACCGCTGAGGCACGAGCGGAGCTGGCCTCGTCCAGCCTCGATACCCGCATGCAGGGCATCGAAAAAGATCTCGCCGCGATTCAGGCGCAGGATACCCTTCTCGCTTATAAACAACAGATGGGAATGCTTCCGGAGGCGACGCGCCCCGCTATCGAGGCGGGTACCCCTGCGGAAATCCCTGGCACTGCCCTTGACCGTCCACCACGTGACTAACCCGTTACGTAATTAAATTGGATCTGCCCTCTCGGCTCTTGCTATGGAGTTAACGCCCTCCTACCTTTTCGAAGCCTTCAAGGAGCCCCTCAATCTGGCGGGACTTGGTCTGACTGGCATCCTCACGTTGGCGGCCGCTACGGGTGACTCCTCACTCCCGGCGTTGCTCCTCCTTGGCGGTGCCCTCGTCGTCGAGGGGATCTACTTGACGGTGGCCTCGACCACCACGCCCTACCGACGCCTGGTCGATCGGCGCCGCCGTCAGCAGCTCCAGGAAGCTCGACAACAGAACCGGCTCGCCTTGATCCGTACCTTTGACCCGCGGGAGCGGGAAGCCGTCGAGTATCTCAGCTGGATGAAGACGCAGATTGGGAACAACTACCGCAAGGTGACGCGCATCGAAGGGGATCCGCCGCAACTTCGCCAATTAGAGGTCGCGTGGGAGTCGTTCATCGATCTGCTCGATGAGTATCGCCGCCGGAAGCAGCACCTGCGGACGACCAATCGACAGGCGGTGGAGAACCAGCTGCGCCAGGCCGAGCGTACCGCTCGGCTCGCTGAACCGGAGACCCGCTCCCTGCACGAAAAGAATACCGATCTCTTACGACGTCGACTGGAGACGTTTGACGAGATCGAACGCAGTGTCAAGAGGGTCGAAGCCCAATTACAGATGATCGAAAACTTCTTCGGACTGGTTAATGACCAAGTGGTGACGATGCCGACACCAGACCATCTCGACGCCATCGATTTCGAGACCCTGCTCTCCTCGATCGAGACGACTCGGGAGATCCTGCGCCAAACGGCGCCGGTGATGGGCCAGCTCGATACACTCACTCGACAAGCCAATTCCTGGTGAGTAGTGGGTAAGGGGTGACAGGGCGGGTGTCGACCTGCTCAGGAGAGGATACACGAATGATGACCACAGAGATTATGGGATATTCGTCTGGCCACGAGCGGGAAGGCAGAATCCGGCAGCGGATCAGCCTCATGCTCCTCGCCTGGCTCTTGATGGTCACTGTGTCCTTCGTCCCTGCACAACCTCCCCCCCCACAAGACCCGCTGCCACCCGAACCGCCGGAAATCCTGGACTTCTCCAGTCGACCAATCTTCGTCAACCTTTATCTCTTTCAGTTGGAGGTACAGGATGGGAAGAACGAGGATCTGACCGACCAGATCTTCCGAATGCGAACAGCCAGCCTCTCTGAACACGATAAATGGATGCGGACATTCCGCAAAATCTACCCGGGAAGTGAGATCTCTCTCCTCAAACAGGAGTCGAGACGCGTCTTCCGAACCTCAAAGTCAGTTACCGTGCCCATCACGCGAACGGTTAATGGGCGATCGTTCAGCTTGGAACTGAACGGAGCCCAAAGCCCCGGGGATGGCGTGACCCCAGGCACCAGCCTTGTCACCATTCTCAACATGCAATTTGGATCCGACGCACAAGCCAAGCCGATCAGTTATGGAATCGTTCCCCTCGAAGTGGAGCACGGGATGACCTATTTCTACTTGGCGAAGCAGTTACAACTGCAAGGTTCGGATTACACCCGGTTCGTGCGTCCTCAGGAACCAGTCGATCGGTTTCAAAATCGAACGTACTACTTGCTGCTCGCCATGTCCGTGGATCTGGATGTAACAGAAACACCGGCCCGGTTGATCGATGAGCGTCAATCGATTCGATTTCAGGAGGGAGCAATCAAAAAGACCCCCCTGACCGTACCGGAAGCAGTAGAGAAGGCGGGCCTCAGTGGGATGGTCCGAGTCCAAGTTGAGATCCAGCCAACCGGTACCGTCAGCCGGACCAACGTTACCTACTCGACCCTCCCTGA
>JBMUAP010000219.1:0-5836 GCA_049454155.1 Blastocatellia bacterium | reverse complement strand
TCTAGAGTAATCGAAAAATCCCAGGGTACCGATACCAAGTCCCTTCGTTGACACGAATCCCGGCGATGATCATCAAGACCACCCCCGTGATGAGGACCAATGGCAGAAGAACAAAGCCAATCAGCAGGAGCATCAGAACGGCGCTGACGATCACATAGATCGAAAACGAGATCTGAAAGTTGAGCGCCTCCCGGCCTTGATCGTCGAGAAATACCGAGTGATCCTTGCGGATCAACCACAACACCAGCGGGGCGATCAGATTGCCAAAGGGGAAGACCAATCCCGTCAACCCACTCAGATGGAGCAAGATGCCCCAACTCCGCTCTTCTTTTGTCACCATTTTCCTCTCTCAATTCCCTTTCTCCTCGGCGTGAGGGTGGACCGACCTGCCATTCTCCAAGGGCTGCGCGCACGTGTCTATTATTGCGTACCGACCGACAACTTGAAAGACTTCCGCGGGCCACCCCGCCTGGAATCGACTCGTCCCGGCGCAGCGGCCGAGACACGGAAAAGGAGATGGGCAATTCCTCCGGTGGCCATTGGCAAGGTCACAGTGGATTGCTACACTTCTACACCTATGAGCAAACCCCGTGTCTTGATTGTCGACGATGAGCAGGCGGCCCGGGTCGGTCTGACAGAGATTGTCACCGCTTGGGGATATGAGACGAAGAGCGCCGGCGATGGCCTGGAAGCGCTCGAAATCGCCGCAGATTTCCACCCTTTCGCCGTCATCTCTGACATTCTCATGCCGAGACTGGATGGGTTCGGGCTGCTGACCCGCCTCCATGCGCAGTCGCCAGAGACGGCCGTCATCCTTCTCACCGGCCAAGGAAGCATTGAAGATGCGGTCCGTGCGGTCAAAGAAGAGGGGGCCTTCTACTACTTTGAGAAGCCGATCAACACGCGTGCCCTCAATATCGTTCTGCAGCGGGCAATCGAGCAGTCGCTTACCCAGCGGGAGAATACCCGGCTGCGCCGTCAGCTTGGGGAGTACGGGGTCTTCGGCAAGATGGTCGGGGATTCGCAGGCGATGCGACAGATCTATACCGTCATCGAACAGGTCGCCGGCTCGGCGGTCTCGGTCTTGATCACGGGAGAGTCCGGAACCGGAAAAGAGGTCGTCGCCCAGACGATCCACCAGCTCAGTCCGCGTGCCTCCCGCCCTTTCGTCGCCATCAACTGTTCCGCCATCCCCGAATCCCTCATGGAGTCAGAGCTCTTTGGTCATGAGCGGGGCGCGTTCACCGGGGCAATCGCCCGGCGCGAAGGGTGCTTCGAACTGGCCAATACCGGCACCATCTTCCTCGATGAGATCGCCGAGATGCCGGCGATGTTGCAGGCCAAGCTGCTGCGCGTCCTCGAGGATCGCAAGGTTCGTCGCCTTGGAAGCCCGCGCGAAATGCCGGTCGATGTCCGCGTCCTGGCCGCCACCAACAAGGACCCGCTCGAAGCCGTGCGGAAGGGGGAGCTTCGCGAGGATCTCCTCTATCGCCTCAACGTCATCCACCTCAAGCTGCCCCCGCTCCGTGATCGGCGCGAAGACATCCCCCTGCTCAGTCAGTTTCTGATTCGGGAGCTGAGTACTCGCCATCAACGTCCCGCCCGCCTCATCTCCCCGGATGTGCTGGAGCTGTTTGCGCGCCATCCGTGGCCGGGGAATGTCCGCGAACTCCGCAACATCATCGAACACGCTGTCATCATCTGCGATGGACAGCGCATCGAGAAGCAGCACATCTCCGCCCAAATGTTTGATAGCCTCTCTCTCCGCAACCAGGACACCATCGCGCTCCCCGTCGGGACCAATCTGGCGGAGGCCGAACGTCAGATCATCCTCAAGACCCTCATCAAGACCAACAACAACAAGACACGCGCCGCAGAAGTCCTGAAAATCAGCCTCAAAACGCTCCACAACAAGCTCAAGGCCTACCGGGAAGAGAACGAGGACGACGAAGAGGGGTCCGAGTCGTAGCGCAAATCCTCATGAGAAATCCGGGCTACAACCGCAGGAGAAGCGAGAACGACATCCCCAGGCCGATGAGGATGACGATCCGCCGGACCCACTGCTGGCTCAACCGGCGTGCGACCCCCGCCGCACCATAGCCGCCGAGGATCGCCCCGATCGCCATCAGCGTTGCCGCGCGCCACTCGATCAGCCCAGCCGTGACGAAGTAGACGGCCGCGGTTCCATTGACCAGCGTGCCGAGCAGGTTCTTGAATCCATTCATCTGATGGATGTTCTCCAACCCCATCATCCCCAGCACCGCCAGCATCAGAATCCCAATCCCCGCCCCGAAATAACCACCGTAGATTCCCACCAGCAGCTGATAGCCGGAGGCTCCCGCCATCCACTGCCAGGTCACAGACTGCCGCACCTGCTCCCCGGTCCGCAACCAGCGCTGAATCGTCCCCTGCACCGTGAAAAGACCCGTCGCGAAGAGGATCAAAAAGGGAACAAGAAACTCAAAGGTCGGTGGCGGCGTCAACCGCAGCAGGATCGCACCGACCAGACTGCCAAGCAAGCTGGGAATCATGAGCACAAAGAAACGTCGTGGCATCTCTCGTACCTCGCGCCGATACCCATAGAAGCTGCTCCACGCCCCAGGTGTCAGCGCAAAGGAATTGGTCGCGTTGGCGACAATGGGTGGGTGGCCCGCCCAGATCAACGCTGGAAATGTCAGAAGGGTCCCTCCCCCCGCAATCGAATTGATCATTCCCGCCGCAATCGCCGCGAAAAAAATGGCAAGCTCCATTCCGTAGACCAACACTACCCTCACTCTCCGTTGCTGCGACCTTGTTCGACGGCGATAGTCTTCCGCTCCACGCTTGAACTGGCCCAAGCCGGTTCGAGTGCCAACTGGTAGATGATCGTCACCTCAGATGTTGATGCTGGTGGCAAACAGGCTCGACACTTGGCGGAAGTCATCACCCGGGTTGGGACCGTACCACAGAAGGTGCGTGACGGAAAGCGGCGAGGCAGATGCAGAAGAATCGTAACTACTCACGGCATCAATGAACTTCAAGGTTTCCTGTATTCTTCTCGGTGACCTCACTGTGGTGCAAGGATGTCTTCCGTTCAGACATTGATCGCTTGTTGACGCTGTTCAATTCCCAATCTTCTTCTTGGTGTTCTCCGTGCCTCCGTGTGAGCCTCTTCCCCCCAGCGTGGGCCCAGTTGTTTTTCTCACACGAAGGCACAAAGTCGCTAAGGTTTTGGGTTGGATACATCTTCATCCTCCATCTCTTCTCCGTGTCTCGGTGGTGCAATCATCTCTTCGGTTCCGTGAGTAGGTACGTCTCGTCAAGGGCTACCACGTAGAAAACCCTGCCAATCCTGAACCAGATGCAGGATTGGCAGGGCCCCGTAAGTGCCGGCGAAATGTCTGGGCTTAGACCTGTCCGAGCGGAGTCGGCCAGCCAAGTCGGGCAAAGTAGTCGCTCAGGGTGAAGACGAGCAGGATCACCAGCCAAAAAATGCCAGCAATCACAATCACTTGCGTCAATCTGGAACTGTACTTGACGTGCATGAAGTAGAGCACGACGAGCGTCGCCTTGACGAGGGCGACCGACATCGCCACGATGATGTTGAGGGGGCCCCACACCGACGCCAGATCGAAGCGCGCCACCGCTACCGTCACAGCGGTGAAGACCATCAACGCTCCGAAGATGGTGATATAGACTTTGGGAGAGACAATATGGTGTTCCGTATGTTCTGACATAGTCGCGAAGAGGCCTCCATTCCACCCCTTGTTCCCGGATTCCCCGGGGCATCATCCCGTTTCTTGTCCGCCATTCCCTTTTGGAACCTCTTGTCGGCTCTGACCCTGCGTCCGAGCCGACTTGACCAAGAAGAGAACCCGTACCTAGTGGCCCGTCAGATGGAATCCGGTCAAGTAGAGAAGCGGGAAGAGAAAAATCCAAACGATGTCGACGAAGTGCCAGTAGAGCCCACAGATCTCAACCGGGGAGTTATAGCTCTTCGTGAAGCGGCCCTTCTGCGCCATCCAGATCAGGACCAGCAACATCCCCGCCCCAATGATCATGTGCAGGGCGTGCAGGCCGGTCATCGCGAAATAGATCCAAAGGAAGACGCGAACCGGTTGATGGTACTGGACCGCCAGATGGGAGGGATCCGGGGCATAGAATCCCATCGCGGGAAAGAGATGGTGCTCGAACTTCTCGCGATACTCGAAGTACTTGACGACCAAGAAGGCCAGTCCGAGAACCAGCGTAATCCCGAGATAGCCCACCAGTTTGCGGCGGTCCCCAACCTGAGAGCTGTAGACGGCCATGGCCATCGTCACGCTGCTGACGATCAGCACTACCGTGTTGAGCCCACCGAGGGGAACGCTCAAGAGGTGACTTCCCTGCTCAAAACCGCTCGGATAGGTCGTCCGGAAGATCGCGTAGACCAGGAACATCCCCCCGAAGAACATCAATTCGGTCAGGAGGAAGATCCACATTCCGATCGTTCCGGCTTCTCGCTGCTGCTCCATCGAACTGAAATGATGGGCCAGTCCATATTCTGATGCGTGACTCTCAGCCACTGTCAAGTCCTCCCCTGGAATCTTTCAGGTATCGAATCCGTGGAGGGCGGGGCCATTCTGGCCCTACCCTCCATCAGCAATCAAGCAGGCTGGGCCGATGCAACTTTACCGGCTTGGCGAATCTCTTCCACGTGCTCAAACTCGTAGGCTTCCGTCTTGACCACCGGATCGTACGTAAAGTTCTCCGTCGGTGGGGGAGACGAAGTCTGCCACTCCAATCCTACGGCGGTCCAGGGGTTGTTGGGAGCGGGCTTGCCGTACTTGATCGACCAGGCCAAATAGAAGAGCGGCAGCAGGAACCCTACCCCCAGGACCAACGCTCCCGCACTCGAGAGGACGTGAAGGACCTGGAACTCAGGGACGTACGCATAGTAGCGACGGGGCATCCCGAGATATCCAAGGATGAACTGTGGGAAGAAGGTGAAATTGAACCCGACAAAGATGATCACCGCCGAGATTCGTCCCCACGTCTCCGGGTACATCTTCCCCGTCATCTTTGGCCACCAGAAGTGGAGACCTCCAAGGTACCCAATGATGGCTCCTCCCACCATGACGTAGTGGAAGTGCGCGACAACGAAGTAGGTGTCGTGCAGGTGGACATCCAACCCGAGCGCCGAGAGGAAGAGCCCGGTCATTCCCCCGACCGTGAAGAGCCCAAGGAAAGCAAGGGCATAGATCATCGGCGTATCGAAGGAGACGGATCCCTTGTAGATCGTCGCTGTCCAATTGAATGTCTTGATCGCTGAGGGGATCGCCACCGCGTAGCTGATGATCGAGAAGACCAGCGCTGCGTACATCGATTGGCTCGAGGTGAACATGTGATGTCCCCAGACCAGGAAGCCAAAGACCGCAATCGCCAAGCTTGAGAAGGCCACGAAGTGATAACCGAAGACGCGCTTTCGGGTCATGTTGGCGATGATCTCGCTGACGACTCCCATCGAGGGCAGGATCATGATGTAGACCGCCGGGTGAGAGTAGAACCAGAAGAGGTGCTGAAAGAGAACCGGATCTCCCCCAAGCTTTGGATCGAAGATCCCGATCTGGAAGCTCCGCTCAAGCGCCAGAGCGAGGATGGTGATGGCAATCACCGGTGTTCCCAGAATCTGGATCAGACTCGTCGCGTAATGCGCCCAGACGAAGAGCGGCAGACGAAACCAAGTCAGCCCCGGGGCCCGCATGGTGTGAATCGTCACCATGAAATTGAGGCCCGTCAGGATCGAGGAGAACCCGGTGATGAAGATGCTGACCCCCGCGATCGTCACCTCACTGTTCGAGTAGATCGAACTGTAGGG
>JBMUAP010000218.1:0-5838 GCA_049454155.1 Blastocatellia bacterium | reverse complement strand
CCCCCCGGCAATATGTCCTGGACGACCACCTCATCGGCCACCGAAGGCCCACGATTGGTGACCTGCAAGGTGTAGGTCAGCGTCTCTCCAGCGCGGACCGTCGAACTTGAGGCCGTCTTGAGGAGGTGGAGGTCGGCCAAGCGTTGAATCGAGATCTGTGCGGTAGCAAGGTTGTTCGATGGATTCGGATCCTCCGTGGTCGGGGACGGCTGAACGATCGCCGTGTTGGAGATCGACGTTGCGTTGAAGTCCGAGGGAACTCGTGCCTGCAGCAGGAACCTGACTTGCCCGCCCGCCTCGAGGTCGACCCGCGCCTCGATATCACCTCTTCCTCCATCCGTCTGACAACGCCCCCCCGAGAGCGGCTGGCAAGTCCAAGCAGCATTTTCCAGGCCAAGAGGAATCGCATCGGTCACCAAAACGTTGGCGGCTCGGCTCGGTCCGAGATTGTCGATGTCCAACTGGAAGCTGGCAGTGGTTCCTGCGGCAACTGAAGGAGGGGTGGCCAGTTTGGTGAGTGCTAGATCGGCGACCTGTCGGACGGGATCCTGATCGGTCGCGACGTTGGAGGAGAGATCAGGATCTGTCCACCCAGCTCCGCCGGGAAGAACTGCTGACACCGTACTGATCACTTCGCCGGTCACCCCCGCGTCGAGGATCCCCTCGGCCAACAGCTGCAGAGAGTTGGCAGAACCGCTGCGCAGGCTCGCCCCCGTCCATTCAATCCGATTCCCGTCTCTCCGTTCGGTCCCGCAACTCCCCCCTGTCGCCACACATCGAGTCGCCGTCAGTCGGAACCCTGTCGGCAGTAGATCGACGATGTCGAAGGGGCCCGCATCGCTCGGGCCGGCATTGACCACTTCCATCCAGTAGGAGACCGCTTCTCCCGCCACTACGGTGGAGAGACGATTGGTCTTGGTGACGCGCAAGTCAGCGATCGGCGTCAGTTGAACTACTGCCGTCGATTCGTTCGATAACGGATCCGGGTCGGACCAACCGGCGCTCGGTCCCTGACTCGGAGCCAAACCGGTTCCTCCATTTCCGCCGGACGTGCTGACTCGGGCGGTGTTGGTGAGGTTCCCCCTCGCCCCGGGATCGATTCGTCCCGTGATCGTCAACCGCAGGAAATTCCCGGCACCCACTCGCAGCTGGGCATCGCTAAACTCCAGCCGCTGTCCTTGGCTCCGATTGACTCCACAGCTTCCCCCTGCCGCTTGGCAACTGATCTCAATTTCGCTGATGGATGAAGGAATTTGATCGGTGATCGAAAATCCGTCGGCGTCGCTTGGACCACGGGTTCGGACCTCGATGGTCCAGCCGATCTGCTCACCCGGTACTGCCAACGGAGCCGACGCCTTCTTTTCAACAACCAGATCGGAGAGAGCCCAGATTGGATCCGAGTCGGCCGCCTCATTGGGACGTCCTCCCGTATCTTCAAAGCGGGCCGTCGGCGTAATGACGACCCGGACCGTATTGGTCAACATCCCACGTGCTGACGACTCCACCCGTCCTCGGAGAGTGAAGCGAAGATTATGTCCAGCTCCGGCGCGCAACGAAGCACCTTCCCAGCGGATCGTCTGCCCGTTGGATCGGTCGACTCCGCAACTGCCCCCCTGTGCCTCACAACGAACCTCCGACAAGATCCAGCTCGGCGGTGCAAGGTCGCTCACCTCGAAACCCGCGGCGTCGCTCGGCCCCGCATTGGTCACCTCGACGGTGTAGACCACCTCCTCCCCGGCCAGCACCCGGTCCCGCTCGTTGGTTTTGGTGATGCCCAAGTCCGCGATTGGGCGGATCGGGATGGTCACTGTCGCCGAATTGTTCGTTGGATCGGAATCGACGGCGCCGGCTGCCAATCGCACTCCAGCCATATTGGTCGCCACTCCCAATGCCGATGGAGTCAATAGACTCTGCAGGCTGAAGACAGCTTGCCCTCCGATCGGCAAGTCGAGCTTGGCGATCAGATCCCCCTCGCCTTGCGCGGGATGGCATTTGGCCCCGGTACTGGCCGTACACGTCCAGCGGGTCTGTTCCCGGAGGAACACTGCCGGGAGAATGTCTGTCACTTCGGCCCCGAAAGCGTCAGCAGGCCCGGCATTGGTCACTTCGATCGTGTAGGTGGCGAACGTTCCAGGGATCAGGTGGTTCCCCTCGAGCCGCTTGCGGATCGCCAGATCGGTGGTTGTTTGACAGAAGGGGATCTTGCCCACCGTCGGAACGACCAAGCCGGGGGCACCACTGGTGGACCCGTTGGCAGGAAATTCGGTGACCCCCCGGGAGAGGCTCAACCCATTCGCCCCGCCGGAGACATCGGTCCCAATCTCCCCACCGGAGTAGGCGATATACCCGCCACCACCACCGGCACCAGGTCCTTGGGATTCGACCTCGTTGGGGAAGAGGCTCGATTTCTGGATCCCTCCAGCTCCTCCCCGTGCAAGAGCGCTTGGTCCTTGCAACTCTTTGGCGACGATGACAATGGTCCCGCCGGCGCCGCCCCCGCCCGCCCCGTCCCGGTGCTCATTGCGAGTGTCCTGCCCGGCCTCTCCATCCGCCCGCAACTCTCCGCCTCCACTGACCTTGCTGGCGATCAGATAGATCATTCCTCCGGCGGCTCCGCCCGCTCCACCCGAGTTGTTGTTTTGGCCGCCAGCGCCGCCGCCGCCCCCGAAGAAGAGTCGCTGGCTTGGATCCTGCGGGACCGGTCTTCCCCCGCGCCCCCCGACCTCGCGCCGCCGAGCTCCTCCCCAGACAGGATCACCAGGACCTTCGGCCAGTCCATTTCCATCCCGGTCAGAGAAGCTGTGCCCTCCACGCCCCCCCCCTGAGGAGTTGGCCAGTCTCCCTCCTTGCGCAATCACCGCAGGATCCAACCGCCAGGCGATTGCGCCGACTGCATTGGCATCCATCACTCCGTGCCCGGTCCACTCCCCGCCACGGTTGCCATTGGCACCGCCGCCGCCGCCTGAATTGTGGGAGGTGCCGCCGCCTCCCCCATTGATGGCGGCTCCCCGCCCATACCGCCCGCCTTGCAGGTCATAGGTCTCCTGATAGCCAGCGATACCTTCGCCTTTCTCCGCTCCAAAGTCCTGCTGCGAACTGACAAAGTCGGTCCGGAACAGCCCCCCTCCCGCGCCGGAGAGCGCTCCTCCCCGGAAGCCACGACCACTGACATCGATCGTCCCTTCGAGGATCATCTCCTCTTCGACGTGCAGGGCGACGATTCCCCCAACCCGCCCATTCCAAGGAGGGGCTGTACCGAGGCCCCCGAAGAGATGCGCAGAGATCGATATTGCGGCACCCGGATGACCTGCACGTGGGCGCTCGACAAATAGTCGCTGAGCAGGCCGCCGCAAGGCGGATTGACCGTGACGACTCTTCCTTGCACACGGTTGACGGTAACATACTCGTAGAGACCTGCACTGTTGAGCGCCGTGATGGCTCCGTAGCCAGGACCGTCCATCGTCTCCATTGAGGCCCCGGTCATTTGGATGATCAAGAGCAGGTCTCCGACCCGCAGGTCGCCCTCGCGCATGCCACCGGGACCCTCCTGGTAGTTGAGGATGATCTCCGCGCTTCCCCTCGGTGCATCGACCGCCAATGAGGCGTACCGGTTGAGAATCTCTCCCTGGGCGCTGACGACTCCCTCTCCGTCTTGGCCGGGGATCTCCACTCCCGCGGCAACCGTCAGACCTTTCCACGACACCAACCGGTCAAGACCCGTGAGCCGTGTCGTGAAAGGTGCCGCCCGTGCCCAATCCAAAACCAGGAAGGCCAGCAGTAAAATCAATAATCGTCTCTTCATGTGTGTCATCCCGACTGCCACCGTTGCCCCTCTCTGGGAGCACCTTGTCGCTTCCTCTCCAATGGAGGGATCGCTGGTGGTGGGGAGAACCGGCCGGTCCTTGTCTTCTGCGACTCGGCAGCTCTTCCCAGCTGAAGGTGGCCTTTGTCTTGTGCAGACTCTTTCTCGATCGTTGGGGCAGAACCCAGACCAGGGGACCAGGGGACCAGGGGAGCGCAAAGGTTGGGGCGAGCAGTTGCGTCCCCCAAAAGATGAGGGAATGGTGGTGTGATGGCAGTACCTTTCAGCCAAGGGTGGCGGAAGGGCTCTTTCGCTCGCTGGTCAATTCGAACGCCGAGCCCAATCTCGCGTTACCGCATCGCATATCAAGGACTGGATCGACTCACAACCAACGGTTCTAATGGGGGTCTCGATACAAATTTTAACTTTGGCAGGGAACGAAGCTGGCCGTCTACCCACAAAAGATTCCTAAGACCTTCCGGTGAGGGGCAGGAGGGCCTTTTATCTGTCGCTTCGGAGGCCACTCCTGACGGACAATTTCAACAATGAACTGAAACCAGCCGTCGAAATCGCTCGACACAAATATCCCCGCGAGTCACAACCGGCGGTTTAGTGTCAATCGCTGACCAAGGATGGGCACCTGTCAGACGAGTGCAACCAGGGGGTGAGGCCGGTGCAAGGAGGCGCCTGATCAGCAGACACCTGAACAGTCGAGAGAGTAACCTAACCCGGCCGCGCTGTCCAGCATATTTTCAGACACCGTGCAGCTTGAGCTGGCGGTCGGAGAAGCGTATGATGGGCACTGTTGTCGAGGAGGGGTCGATCTTTGTTTGGATCTTGAATTCTCGTCTCGGGTCCAAGCCTTGGCCGGGGGCGCTTAAAGATCGCCCCGGTACGCTTCGAATCAGTCGATCGAATCAGTCGATCGAACGATGAGAGGCTCTCAATCAGAAGGCCGGACCAACGAACCAGTTGGCAAAACGGAAACTGTTCGTCGGTCTCCCGGGCCTACCCGTGGGTGATCTCTCCCCCTCTTCAGAGATTGTCGAGGGTGGCAGAGCAAGGGAGTGAAATACTATATGAGCATGGAAGCGCTTGGGATGGTCGAGACCAAGGGGTTTGTCGGGGCGGTCGAAGCTGCGGACGCGATGGTCAAGGCGGCCAACGTCCAGCTGGTTGGGAAAGAGTACATCGGTGCCGGGTACGTGACGATCTTTGTGCGGGGGGATGTCGGCGCCGTCAAGGCTGCGACGGATGCCGGGGCAGCTGCCGCGCGTCGCGTTGGGGAGCTGGTCTCGGTTCACGTCATTCCTCGTCCGCACGCAGAGGTCGAGCGCATCGTCCCGAAAGGAGCACGCCCGGTGCCCGGCGGCGCTGGCGCCTAGGCGGTGAGGGACTGCTAGAGCACCCTTGAGATCCATCCAAGACTCGCAGGCCAAGACTCGCAGGCCAAGACTTGCAGGCGGTTGAGTTGCTCGATACAGATTCGCGCCGCACGTTGCGCGATCAAAGCGAAAGACGCATGGTCGATCAGGATCTTCTCTCAATACAAGCGGCGCGGGACCTTGTCGAGTCGGCTCATCAGGCCCACACGGCCGTTTCGGCGTTCAACCAGATGCGCATCGACGAGATTGGCGAGGCGATGGCCGCGGCCGCCCGCGATGCCTCGCTCCACCTCGCGACCCTCGCCCACGAAGAGACGGGCTATGGCAATCCAGCCGATAAGCAGGTCAAGAATCTCTTTGCGGCGGTCGATGTTCACCGCTATTTCCGCGGACTCCGCACCGTGGGGGTTGTCCGGGAGACGCCGACTTTGGTCGAAGTCGCCGCTCCACGTGGGGTGGTCGCCGCGATCATCCCCTCGACCAATCCGACATCGACCGCGATCTTCAAGATCCTCATTGCCATCAAATCGCGCAACACCATCGTGCTCAGCCCCCATCCGAGTGCGACGCGCTGCGTCTTGGAGACAGTCCAGGTCATGCGGGAGGCCGCCGTGGGGGCGGGCTTTCGTTTCGTTTCGGTCACAGGCGTGT
>JBMUAP010000217.1:0-5842 GCA_049454155.1 Blastocatellia bacterium | reverse complement strand
GATTCTCAACGATGAATGCGAGAGCTTCCCGCAGGAGAGACGACAACTGGCGCCAACGGCTCTCTTTGCGGCCACTGCTGGCGCTGCTTCCCCTTGCCTTTCTGCTCTCTTCTGGGTCAGTGGGCCACAGCCAGACGGTCAACCCAAAGGAGGAGCGAGCGATTCGTCAGGTACTCGATTCGCAGGTCACCGCCTGGAATCAAGGCGACCTGCTGAAGTTCATGGAAGGGTATTGGCGATCGGAGAACTTGACCTTCTTCTCCGGGACGCGTCGCCTGCGTGGATGGGAAGCTACCCTCACCCGGTACCGTCAAACCTACCAGGCGGAGGGAAAGGAGATGGGGCAGCTCACCTTCTCCGACCTCGAAATCGAGCTGCTTGGGCGAGATACCGCCGCCGTCCGCGGATCCTGGCAACTCCAGTACCGGAACGGCTCCACTGCCGGCGGCATCTACACGCTCCTCTTTCGGCGCTTTGCCAATGGATGGAAGATCACCCACGACCACACCTCCTGAAGATCCCCGTTCTCCCGAAATGAAAGTAGCGGGAGAGATTGGGTGGATCCGGCGGGACGGAAGAAGACCCCGGTTGACAGTCTTTTGAAGCCTATAGTAGCTTGTTGTTTGTTTTATTCAGGGGTACCTGTGTGGGGTCTTGTGGCAAGTCCGTCATCGAGATCTACCTAACTGAAGCAAGCGGCTGAAGTATCCGGACAGCAGGAATCCACGCCAATCGCTGGCGGGATCGATTCCTCCTTGACGAGGCACCTCTCTCGTCTCCTGGCTGCGGAGTTCGATTTGGAGATCGTCGGGCGAGCAGGGGCTAATCCATTGCCCCTTCCATCGAAGATCCCACCAGAGTCTGTCGCAGACCGTGCCACGTGAGAAAGCCCATCCTGGAAAGCTAAGGGAAGAGACCAGAGGCAAGACGCTGAGAAGTTTGAAGATCACAATTCCGGAGCGGGGGCTGGAGGCGCTCTTTGGCCCTTACGATCAGAACATCAAGTACCTGGAGTCGTTGCTGAGTGTTCGGGTAGGCGGGCGTGGGGCAGACTTGATCGTCGAGGGCGAAGAGGCAGATGTCGCGGTGGTCGAGCGGATCCTCCGAGATTATGGCCAGCTCTTCACCGAAGGCCGCACCCCTTCGACAAGCGAACTGCGAGAAGCCTTCCGCCTGATTGCGGAGGACAGGGCTTCGTCGCTGCGCGAGCTGCTCACCGGGCAGAAACGGATCAATCCAGGAGGCCGCAAACAGGTGACGGCCAAGGGGCCCAATCAGAAGCGGTACCTCGAATCGATCGAACAGCACGACATCGTCTTTGGAATTGGGCCAGCCGGAACCGGCAAGACCTTTCTTGCGGTGGCGATGGCCGTCCAGTTTCTACTGGCCAAACGGGTCAACCGCATCGTCTTGGCCAGACCAGCCGTCGAAGCGGGAGAGAAGCTCGGCTTCCTGCCGGGAGATCTGCAAGAGAAAGTCGATCCCTACCTCCGCCCCCTCTATGATGCGCTCTTCGATCTCATCGATCCGGAGAAGGCGACCCGACTGATTGAGAAACGGGTGATCGAGGTCGCCCCGCTCGCCTTCATGCGGGGCCGCACGCTCGCCGACGCTTTCATCATTCTCGACGAAGCCCAGAATACGACCTCCGAACAGATGAAGATGTTTCTGACCCGGATCGGGTTTGGATCGAAGGCGGTGATCACGGGAGACATCACCCAGATCGATCTGCCATCGGGCCGCAAATCGGGCCTGATCGAGGCCCAGCGGGTCGTGCAAGGGATCGAGGGGATCACGTTTGTCATGTTTGATGAGCGGGATGTGGTTCGTCACCAGCTCGTCCAGATGATCGTCAAGGCATACGATGAGCACAACAAGAAGATCAGCCTCTGATCGCTCGCCAAGACGGCCCGAGAAAGTCGCCGGGCCCCCCATCGAGGTGCTCAACCGCCAGCGCCACTGCTCCGTCGATCGGGCACGCGCGGCGCACCTCGCCCGACGAGTTCTCGACCAGATTGGTTTCGGAGAGGCAGCGCTGCAGATCGTCTTCGTCGGGGATCGTCGGATGCGACAACTCAACCGTACTTACCGCGGAATCGACCGGCCAACGGACGTCCTCTCCTTTGCTTACCACGAAACAGCGGATTCAGAAGAAGGGAGCGGCACGGGCCAAGCCAGCCCCGCCCCCTTGGCGGATCCAAAAAATTTGGGAGATTTGGTCATTTCAGTCGAGACCGCGCAACGGTATGCGGCGGAAGCTGGCATCGACTTTCAGCGCGAGATCGACCAACTGGTCGTTCACGGAACGCTCCACTTGGCTGGATATGATCACGAGGTGGACAACGGAGAGATGAACCGACTCGAGCGCCGGCTGCGGCAGAAACTGCTCCCGCCAGATGCGGCCCCCCTTCCCTCTCTCGACCAGCCCCAGACGAGGTAATCGAGGTAATCGAGGTAATCATGGAAACCGAAATAGTATTGACCAGCATCTTCCTTCTGGTGCTGGTCGTGACGTCAACCGCCAAGAGCGCACTCGACGAGTTGAGTGACGTCTCGCTGCGCCGACTGGCCACCGAGGCCGAAGGAACTCCGCTGGCGCCCTTCTGGTCCTTGTTGCAGGATCAGTACCATCAGATCAGCTTTACGTTGACATTCGGGCTGCACTTCGCGATTGCGGCGATCGCGATTCTGGTCAGCTCCCTGGCCCAGCGTCGCCTGCCGGACTCCTTCCTCGTCGTCGCCTTTGGCGCGATGATCGGGATCGTCATGATCTTCCGGCTGATTCTGCCCTTGCTGGTGACCCAGAATGACCCGGAGCGAATGCTCCTGCGATTGCGGATTCCCCTGCTCTTGCTCTTCTCTGGGCTGGGCATCATCTCCAACCCAATCTATCGACTGGTACGCCGCCTCCAGCGGGACGAGACGGAGCAGACTCCCGTCGCGACCGAAACGAGTCAGAGCGAGGACAATGGGGATCTACAGGCCCTGCTCGACGTCGGGGAGGAAGAGGGGATCATCGAGGAAGAGGAAGGCGAGATGATCCAGTCGATCATCCGGTTCAGCGATCGGACCGTCGTCGAGGTGATGACGCCCCGGCCCAGAATCGTGGCGGTCGAGGCGACGACGACGGTGGAGCAGGTGCGGGACTTGATGATCGAATCGAAGTACTCGCGACTGCCTGTCTACCGCGACCAGATCGATCAGATCGAAGGGGTCATCTATGTCCGAGACCTGCTTCGTTACTGGGCCGCGGCAGAGAACGATCGCCCCGTCATCGAAGTTGCCCGACGCCAGCTCTATGAGGTTCCAGAGTCGAAACCGATCGACGACCTCCTGCGGGAGATGCAGAAGGCCAAGGTACAGATGGCTCTCGTCATCGACGAGTATGGAGGAATCGCTGGACTCGTCACCCTCGAGGACCTCATCGAGGAGATCGTCGGCGAGATCGAGGACGAAGACGAACCAGAGCCCATCGCCGATGAAGCAGAGATCGTCCAGCTCGACGATGAGTCTTATCTCGTTCGGGGAGATGTCGAGGTCGGGAAGCTGGAACGCATCTTTGAAGTCCAGCTGGCCACCGATGACTTTATCACGGTGGCCGGGCTGGTCCTCAACCAGCTGGGCCACTTGCCGACAGTCGGAGAAGAGATCGACTTGGACAGCCTGCGCTTTCAAGTGATGGAAGCAGACCAGCGACGGATTTCACGCCTGCGCGTCCAACGATTGGCGCTCCCCCTTCCGGAAGAAGGATCTCCGGCCGGGCTCGCCCCGCCAGAGTCCAGCCCGGAAAGAAAGTAGAAGAGAACGTATGAGCCTCCCCTCCCTGCCCTCCCCAGAGACGGCTGAAACCTTGGAAGATTGCCGCGACGAGAAGCCACGCGCCGGGAGGGTCGCCCTCATCGGTCGGCCCAACGCCGGTAAATCGACCCTTCTCAACGCGTTGATCGGCGAACACATTGCAGCAGTCTCCGCAAAACCACAGACCACGCGCACCCGCATCCAGGGGATTGTCACCCGTCCTGAGGGGCAGATCGTCTTTGTTGATACACCGGGCGTCCATAAACCCGGTTACACGCTCAACCGACGAATGATGGGGTTGGTGGCGGACGCACTGGCCCAGGTCGACTTGGTCCTGCTGATGCGGGACGCCTCGACCCAATTTGGTTCTGGCGACCGCTTTACGCTGGAGCTGATTCGTCAGGCGGACAAGCCGACCCTTCTGCTGCTCAACAAGATCGACCTGCTGCGGGACAAATCACTGCTCCTTCCGCTGATCGAGCAGTACCAGAGAGAGTACCCGTTTCTCGAGGTCATCCCGTTGTCGGCCCGAACGGGGGATAACCAAGAGCTGCTGGTGACCACGCTCTTTCGGCACCTGCCAGAGGGAGAGCCGCTCTTCGATCCAGAACTCTTCACCGACGAGATCGAGCGGAACATCGTCGCCGAGCTGGTGCGGGAGCAGATTCTCGAACGAACCGAGCAGGAGTTGCCGTTCGCGACGGCGGTCCGGACGGAGCTCTGGGAGCGCCACGGTTCGACGGTCGACATCCACTGCGTGATCTATGTCGAGCGGGAGTCACAGAAACCAATTGTGATCGGGCGGGGAGGGCAGATGCTCAAAGAGATCGGGACGCGGGCCCGTCGTCGGATCGAACAGTTACTCGATCGCCACGTTCGGCTCCACCTCTTCGTGCGGGTCCAGGAGGATTGGCGTAATGACCCACGTCTGCTCGACGAACTGGGCATTCAGGAGTAATCGTCATGAAGATATGGCACGCCATCGAGGTCGAGATCGACCGTACCGCTGAGATGATCGCCACCGCTCACCTCTGGGCCCATCAAACGACGGGGATCGAAGTCTCGGAAGATCCTGCCGCACTTGCCAGGGTGACACTGCGCGCCTACTTCGACACGGCTCCCTCGCTCGACCAGCTGCGGGAAGAGCTGCTGCTCAGCCTGCGCCAGCACGGCCAGGTCGAGACGGCGCTGCGCCGAATCGAGGCACAGACGATCGCCGATCAGGACTGGCTGGCCGAGTGGAAAAAGGGGTATGAGCCAGTCCTCGTCGGAAGTCGCTTGCTGATCTGCCCTTCATGGAAGCGGGATCAGGTGGCCGGAACCGACCGTCTGGTGATCGAGATCGACCCGGGGATGGCGTTTGGAACAGGCACGCACGAAACGACCCGCGGGTGCCTCGAAATGATCGAGACATACTGGCAGGGAGGGGCGATGCTCGATGTTGGCACCGGCACGGGCATCCTCGCCATGGCGGCGCTGCGGCTCCATCCCACTGCCCGGGTAATTGGCTTCGATAACGATCCGGAAGCGATCGAGGTTGCCCGGGAGAATGCCGATCAGAACGGGTTGGGCGAAGCGCTCGATCTGGAAGTCAATCGCCTGGACGCTTATCAGGGGGAGCGATTCGACCTGATCGTCGCCAACTTGACGGCTGATGTCATCGAGCCCCTCGCGCCGCTCTTTCCTGGTCTGCTGGCACCGGGAGGGCGCCTCGTCGTCTCTGGCATTCTACGGACGCAGGAGGAGTCGGTCAGGGAGGCCTTGCGGCAGACGGGATTGGTCTGCGAGAGCACCCGACCGGATGGAGAGTGGGTGACGATGGCTTGGCGGGGCGCGGAAGACCACGGAGCGTAGCCATGAGCAGCAAAGGGCGGCATCGGTTTGTCTTGCCAGGGGCCTTCTCCTCTTCTGCCCAGGAGATTGAGCTGTCGGCAGAGGAGTCACACCACCTGACCCACGTTCTGCGCCTGCGCGAGGGAGCACAGGTTCAGGTCTTTGATGGGGCCGGGCAGGAGTGGCGCGGCGGGGTCGCCGCGGCGCGCCC
>JBMUAP010000216.1:0-5852 GCA_049454155.1 Blastocatellia bacterium | reverse complement strand
TGTTGCTCGATGATGCCAGCGCATAGCGCATGCCGATCACGTCGCGCGGCGCCTCCCCGGCCCGCCAGAATTCGGTTGCCTTCGCGCAACCCAGCCCGAAGCCTTTCAGCACCTCCGTCGGCGGCGCAAACCGTGCCGATTCACTCAGGCGGCGTGCAAGTTCGACGACGCTCTCGTGGTACCGGTCGAGAACCAGCGACTGCTGCTGTCGTACCGTCTCCCACGTCACCTCCGGCGTGACAAAAGGATTGCCATCGCGATCGCCGCCCACCCAGGATCCAAAGCGGAGGGGCGTCCGCTCCTCCGGCGGGCGAACTCCGGGAAACTTGTCGGCCAGTTGCCGGTCCAACTCCTCGAGCAGGGTGGGGACCGCTTCGAAGAGTGTCAAACGGTAGTAGTAGAGCGTGTTGTGGAGTTCGTCGAGGACGGTCGGTTGGGTGTGGCGCACCTCGTCTGTCTGCCAGATCGACTCGATCTCCGCGGCCAGCCGCTGATGGAGCTGCTCACGACGCCGCGGCGGCAGAGTCTCGTTGTCGAGCGAGGTCAGCAGGTCGGCGATTCGCTGGTGCTTTTCGAGCAGGACTTGACGCGCCGCCTCCGTTGGATGGGCCGTCATGACCGGGACGATCTCCAGCCGATCGATCACCCCTTGCAGGGTCTCCTGGACGGCAGCGGGCGGCAGCCCCTCCAACTCCTGCTGGAGCCGCTGGAGCCCCTCGGCCAGCGAGCCACGCTGCGGACGGTCCGGGGTGCGGAGTTCGTAGTCGCGCTTCCGACGGATCCGGTGGTGCTGTTCGGCGATGTTGACCAGCTGGAAGAAGGTCGAGAAGGCGCGAATCACGCCGATCGCTTCGTCGAGGCTCAGTCCATGGAGCAGCCGCTTGAGCTGTTGATCGGTCCGTGCCGAAGGTGCCGATCGCAACTCCTTACAAAGGCCCCGTACCTTCTCCTCGATCTCGAAGAGTCGCTCTCCGCCAAGCCGCTGCAGGGTCTCGCCGAGCAGATCTCCGAGCATATGAATGTTGTTGCTCAGGGGTTGATCTTTTGATTTCTCTTTCGGTTTCATGGAAGCTCATTGTGGCCACGATTCTTGTTGGGAGCAAGGGATTGCCGAATAATCTGACGGCAGCTAGGGGAAGAAGAGAGTCGAGGAGACTGGATGTTGAAACCAAAAATCGCCGCCTTCTTCACCGGGGGCACGATCTCGATGCGGGTCGATCCGGAGACGGGGGGGGCGATACCCGCCCTCGCCGGAGAGGAGATTCTCGCCCTGGTGCCGGGATTGACAACGCTCGCCGATGTCCAGATCTTCAATCCTGGGCTTTGGCCCGGCCCCCACGTCACTCCAGTCAGGATGATGGAGCTGGCCAGGGAAGTGGCCGCCGTGCTCGCCGATCAGACCATTGCCGGGGCCGTCATCACCCACGGAACCGATACGCTCGAAGAGACTGCCTACCTGCTCGATCTCGTCCTCGATCTCGCCAAGCCGAGCGTCCTCGTCGTGGCGATGCGCAACAGTTCAGAGCTGAGCTGGGATGGACCCGCCAATCTGCGGGCCGCCTTCCGGGTCGCCCTCTCCCCGGATGCCGCAGGCCTTGGCGTGCTTGTCGTCATGAACGACCAGATTCTCGCCGCTTCGGAGGTGGTCAAGACCCATACCGAGTCGACCGATACCTTCCAGAGCCGGGATTTTGGTCCGCTGGGGTTGGTCGACAAGGATCGGGTCCTGGTGGTGCGTCGTCCTCTGCGGAGGCAGCACCTCCCCGCGATTGCCCTCGAAGAGCGCGTTGACCTGCTTCGGATGTACGCCGGGGCCGATGGTCGGTTCATCGACCATGCGGTCGAGACGGGTGCCCGTGGACTGGTCATCGAGGGGCTCGGACGCGGCAATGTCCCCGTCGCCGCCATCCCGGCGATTGGGCGGGCGATCGATCGCGGACTGCCCGTCGTCATCGCGACCCGTTGCGCCCGCGGGCGTGTCCTTGATACCTATGGCTACGAGGGTGGCGGCCGGCACTTGACCCGCCTCGGGGCCATCCTCGCTGGACTCCTCCCGGGCCATCAGGCCCGGCTCAAGCTGATGCTCGCCCTCGGTGCTGGCTGGGACTTGGCCCGCATTCGCGCCGCCTTCGCCGACGCCGACGCGAGCTAGCCGAGCAGTTGAAGGACCCGCTGCGCCGCACGGGAAGAGGCATCTCCGCTTCCCAGCGCTTGCTGGACCTCGGCGAGATCCCGTCGCATCTCGGCCAACCGTGCCGGATTGCCCAGCAGCCCCTCGATCTCTGCCTGGAGCCGGTCGACCGTCAACTCGTCCTGGAGAAGCTCCGGCGCGATCTGCCGGCCGGCGATCAGGTTGGGCAACCCGACGTACGGAACCCGGATCATCGGGTGAAAGAGCCGCCAATTGAGTGCTGAGGCGCGATAGACAACGATCAGCGGTGTCCCGAGGAGGGCTGTCTCGAGCGTCGCCGTTCCGCTCGCGACGATCGCCAGATCCGCGGCAGCGACCGCGTTGATCGTCTCTCCCTCAATGATCCGCAGCTCCGGCAGCGGCGGAATCGCCTCTCTGCCGACGGTTGGCGCGAGCGGCAGAACGGTTTGCCAAGCTGGATGTCGCTGGTGGAGCGCGGCAATGGTCTCAAGGAGTGGCGGCAGGATCGAGCGCAGCTCCGAGTGGCGACTGCCCGGCAGAAAGGCGAGAATGGGCCGGTCGGGGTCGAGTCCGTGACGCCGACAGAACGCCCGGCGATCCTCCGTCACCTGCAAGCTCCCCTGCAGGGGATGGCCGACATAGTCGACCTCGACCCCATGCGATTCGTAGAAGGCCTTCTCGAAGGGCAGGATCACCAGCATCTTCTCGATGGCCCGACGAATCGTGCGGATGCGGTAGGTCCGCCACGCCCAGACTTGAGGGCTGATGTAGTAGATGACGCGGTGGCCGTCGCGATGAAGGGCCTTTGCCAAGCGCAGGTTGAACTCTGGCCAATCGACGAGGATGACGAGGGCCGGTCGTCGTTCCCGTGCGGCGGCCCGAAGCTGCTGGAAGACCCGCCAGAAATTGGGCAGCGCCCGGACGATCTCCGGCAGCCCCATGATGGCGAGTTCCCGGATGTCGACGAGCGTCTCGACACCCGCTGCCCGCATCTCCCCTCCCCCGGATCCGAAGACCTCCCACGCAGTGTCCGACTGCGCCCGCAGCGCCTCGATCAAGTGGGCTCCGTGCCGGTCCCCGGACGCCTCACCGGCTACCATCATCAGTCGCGTCGCTGCTGCCATGGTCGATTCTCCCGGGCGGCCTGCTGACATCCACAATCGCCCCTCTCTCGATCTCCCGCTCGCCCTCTTCCCTTTGCCCTCGCAATCTACGCCATCTCGCCCCCCTTTTCCAGCGACCGGCTGACTTGGCCCGCCACGTGCCCGCCACGTGCCCGCCACGTGCCCGCCATGTGCCCGCCTTGTGGTGGATGGAAGCTGCCGTGCCCTTCTGCCACGATTGAAATCGCCAGTCGTTTCGGGTAATCTGCGCCCGTTGGTTTGATGTTGCCGTCAATTTTCAGGAAACGCCGGTGGTCAAAGGCCGATCTCCACCCCACGTCCCGCTCGCTCCGGCTCAATTCAACCAGAATCAGGACGAGGTCTTCCTTGCCAGTGGATTCGCTTCGCGTATGCCATATCACTGGAATCCGGCGTTGACGTCGGAAACAGTTGGCGAAGAACGACAGAGGAATGGTGGCGTGAGTGCATTCTCCATTGGCCGAAAAGTGTTCATCTCCCACTCGTCAAAGGACACGTGGGTGGCCCGGCAGATCGCCCATCACATCTCCACATGTGGTGCGGGAACTTTTCTGGACGAGTCAGATGTCGAGTACGGCGACGACTTTGAGAGCCGGATCTTGGCTGCTGCGGATAGCTCAACCGAGCTTCTGGTGCTTTTGACCCCTTGGGCCACGACTCGACCCTACATCTGGATCGAGATTGGCCTCTTTCTTCGGGATCGGAAAAGAATTGTCGGTGTTCTTCACGGGCTGACCGCGAAGGAGATTTCGACCGACGAGAGAATTCCGGCCTTTCTCAAGCGCATCGATCTTGTCGAGATTAACCAACTTGACGGTTACTTCGATCAGCTGAAAAAGCGTGTGGTCGAAAGGGAGAATGCCGATGTCTGACCAAAAGCGATCCAATATCTTCCTCTCGTATTCATCCAAGGACCGCCAGCCGGTCGAACGGCTGGCTGAAAAGTTGAAGGCCCAGGGTTTTGAGGTGTGGACGGATCGCGAGATTCTTCCCGGAGAGGACTGGCAAAGCGCCATTGAAACGGCACTGGATCAAGCCTCCGTCTTTTTGTTCATCTTGTCGGAGAATTCGTTGGGGGCGCCTTGGCAAGAACTGGAACTCGGCATGGCACTGCGCTCGGCAGTCGGCCAATCCAAAAAGACCGTCATTCCGGTGCTTCTCGGCGGTGCTGATCCCGCCGCACTCCCGCTCTTCCTGCAAAATCGTCAACCTATTGAAATTGACCCGGCAGAGGAGGAACGTGCGGTGGCGCTGATTGTGCAGAAAGCCGAAGCCGTTGGTGTCTAGCCCATATTTCTCTTGCGTTTATTGTGAATTGTGTCTCCCAGAGTCACGTTGAGATTGGGCCAAGACTACTCGAACCCGTCTATTCTGGATGACCGATAAAAACCTTCGTGCCCTCGTGTCTTCGTGTGAGCGATGTCTTGGAAGAGCACTTCGACACTGCCTTCACCGTACCCGACGGTCTTGCCAAAGATAGCCTGCACACTTGTGCCTTTAAAAAAGGTTTTGGGGTGACTGAGAGTCATCCCAAAATAGAAGTGTCCCCTGCCTCTGGCTGACAACGCTCTCCTGGCGGATCATCGCCAGGTAAAATTTCTTCACCGATCCGACTGATCCTTGCCATTGATCAACCATTTCAGGCTGAACCGGGCCAGGACGAGCTGGGCACTGGCGGCTTCGGGCCGCTGCGGGGAGTGGCTTTCATAAAAGCAGAGGATGGTTCGATCGCGAGCGATGGCCAGATCGGAGTAGCCGCTGGCCCCGGGTTCGAGGCTTTTGATGATCGGCCAGGTACGCCCCTCATCGAGGCTGAGGCGGACGGAGAGGTTGCGGCGATCACGGCCAGCCCCCGGAGCCTCGCGCCCGTCGGCGCGTGTCAGGTTGTCCGGATTGGCGAAGAGGATCCGCGAAGGCTTGCTACTGAAGCGGATGATGCTGCCCATGCAGATCGGCTCGGGAAGCTGATCGTCAAAGACCGGAGGCGACCAGCCGGTGGCACCATCACGGCTGAAGGTGATGGCGCGGCGATTGGACTTCGACGTGTTGCGCAGGTTGAGCATGGTGCGGCCATCATTGAGTTGAACGGCGACGGTTTCGCTTGGATTGATCAGTTCGGGCGAGTCGAGGCCGATGATCTCCCCCGCCTGCCAAGTGCGTCCGTGATCATCACTGAAAATGACGGAGACGACGGATGGAGCGTGTCCGTTACCGGTCAGGCCAAGCGAGAGCCAAACGGGGACGATCAGCCGCCCATTGGCCAGCTGGATGCCGTGGCCCGGCCCGGTGGCGATGATCCGCCAATTGTAACGGGAGCGTAAGGCCTCGAATGCAGAGGTGATCTCGACCGGGCGGCTGAACGTGATCCCATCATCGTCGCTGCGCTGGTAGAAAGCGCGTCCATATTCAAGGCAGAAGACGAAGTGCACCGCTCCGGTTTTGCGATCGGCAATGGCGATCGGGTTGTTATACGTGACATCGTCGGGCCGGCCCTGCTTGCGCTCAACCGCCACCGGATTGCGAGTGACCGGGCCATCGACAGCAGCGATCCGTCGTGC
>JBMUAP010000215.1:0-5874 GCA_049454155.1 Blastocatellia bacterium | reverse complement strand
GGGGGGGGTGGGGCGAGACACGACGACGCTCCACTTCGAGCAGTTCGAGAAGGCGGTCCGCACGAGGCAGCAGCCGGTGGAAGATGCCTTGACGGGCCATCGTGCGGCGGCGGTCCCCCACATGATCAACCTGGCGGCGAGTCAGAATCGTCCTGTCTACTGGGATCGCACCCGGGAGGGGCTGCGCGCCTAGCCAAGCGGGGTGGGCTCAAATCTCACTCCACACCGGATGGTTCTTTTCTCGTGAGGCGCCATGAACAGGAATCGATCTCTGGTTGGCAGGGGCACCTGCCACGGTTTGGCGATTGTCGGACTGTTGGTCGTGATGGTCGGGCTCATGACAGCTTGCCGGGAGGCTGGAGGCGGGGAAAGTCTCTCCGCAGGGGAGGGGGGGCAGCCCCCTCCTCCCCCTATCCCCGATCTGCAACCCCTTCTCACCCGCTTGCAAACCTACGATGGGGCGCAGGACCTGACGGCGGAGATGCGGTTGACCGCCATCCGCGAGGGGAAGCCGCCGGAGCAGATTGATCTGCGTCTGCAGCGTCGGCAGGATGCCGCTGAGAAGCGGACGTTCCTGCAGGTTCTCGCACCGCTCGAGGATCGAAACAAGATCCTCCTGGCGACGGAGCGGGCCGATGAGCCGACGGTGGCGCTCTCGTATCTCGCCGGACTGCGGCGGCTCGCCCGATTGTCCTCCAACCGCCAACTCACCTTTCGGGAGGCGAAGGTGACGGTCCAGGAGCTGCTCGGGATGGAGCTCGCCGGCTACCAGCCAGGAACGGCTGAGCGGGTGGTCGAGGACGGGGTCTCCCGTCTCCGCCTCCCCCTGACAGAGATTCCGGACCGCGGGCTGGCCTTTCCCAGGATCGATCTCCTCATCGAGGAGGCGACCCTCCAACCGGTGCGGTTCGATCTCTACGATGCCGTGGGAACGTTGCAGAAACGGATCTCGGTCGAGGAGATCCGGACGATCCAGTCCCGCCAGACCTTGACCAAGCTCTCGATTGACGATCCGGGCCAGCAGCTCCGGCTGCGGCTGGAGATCCGCCGCGTCGAGTATGATCGGGGACTTCCGGAGAGTGCCTTCAGCGAGGATCGACTGCGGCAAGTGACGACCGAGGCGGGGCGACTGATCGATGCGCGAGGGGGAGCGCAATGAGCGGACAGTGGATCGACCGCCTGGTGCGGATGGTGGTCCGTTCGCCCCGTGGGGTGGTCGTCATCGTCGTCCTGATCAGCCTGCTGGCCGCTTTCGGGCTCTCGCGCGGGATCACCCTCGATGCCTCTCCGTTCAGTTTCATCGAACGGGAAGGGCAGCCGATGATCGACTATCGGCGGACACGCCAGCATTTTGGCTCCGACGATTTTCTGATCGCTGCCGTGGTCGCCGAAGAGATCTTCGCGCCAGCCAACCTCGGGAAGCTCCGTCGCCTCCACCAACAGATTGCTGGTCTGCACGGGGTCGAAGAGATTCTCAGCCTCGCCAATGTGCCGTATGCCCGTCGCATGGCCGACGGGGCGTCCCTCGAGACCCTCCTCCCGACATCCTTGGTCGAAGGGGCCCGTTTGACGGAGGCGCGCGAGCAAGCCTTGAGCGATCGGCTCTACGTCGGGCAGATCGTCTCCGCCGATGGCCGGATGGCCGCCCTCAACATCCTTCTCGATTCTGATCTCTCGACGCCGGAGCGGCACGCGGTGACGGCGCGGATCTACGAGCTGACCAAGTCCGCCGGTTTTTCGGAGAGCTACTTTGCTGGGGATCCGTTCTCGCAATGGCGTGCAGTTGCGGCGATCCAGCAGGATCTGCGCCTCTTCCTTCCCCTGACGGTGCTGCTCTTGATCGTCCTGCTCTGGCGCAGCTTCCGTTCCGGTCTGGCGGTCCTGCTTCCCTTGGGTACGATCGGGATCGGGCTGCTCTGGTTGCTCGGATTGATGGCGGCACTGCAAGCCCGCTTCACCATTCTTGCCCTGATGTTGCCGACGGTGATGCTGGCGATTGGCTGCTCTTACATGATTCATGTCGTCAACCAGATCGGGTTGGTCGCCGCCGCGAAGGGGGAGATCGGCTCCGCACGGGCGGCGATCATCGAGGAAGCCGTGCGCTTCATCGCCCTGCCGGTGATCGTCTCGGCACTGACGATCATTGCGGGCTTTCTCTCCCTCTCGTTGACGACAATTCCCGCGATCCGTGAGACAGCCGTCTATGCCGCAATCGGCGCGGCGATCACCATGGTTCTCTCGCTGACCTTCCTTCCCGCAGGACTCCTGCTCCTCAAGCACCGGCCGATCACATTCCGGATCGGCCTGGGCGGCCCGACGGTGGGGCTGCTCGAACGAATCGGCCACTGGGCGACCACCCATCAACTGCTGCTCTATGCGGTGACAGCCGCGGTCGTTCTGATCAGCCTGGTCGGGACTTGGCGGATCGTCATCGACATTGACTACTTCCACTTCTTCAAGCAACGTTCCGAGACGACCATCGGGCTGGCGGAGATCAACCGGCGGCTCTCCGGTGCCGTAACATTCAACCTTGTCATCGAGGAGGTGGAGAAGAGGACGGGAAGATCGCCGGACGGCCTGACTTCTCCCGCTGATCTCCGTCGGCTCCAACAGTTGCAGCGGATTGCCGAGGCCTATCGCAACGAAGAGGGAAGGGGCATCGACCGGACCCTCTCGGTGGTCGACTTTCTGGCGCACGCCCAGCGGGCCTTTGGGGATGGGGAGCCCCCCGAGAGTAGCGGGCAGGAGCAGCCATTGCCAGACGACCCGGCGATCATCCGCGAACTCCTTGCCGACCAGTCGGTCGTCCGTGGTTTCGTCTCTGACGATGGCCGTCTCGCACGCATCCTCGTTCGCTCCAACCTCTCTGGTTCCCAGTCAATGGCGCGAGCGATCGAAGCACTTGAGGCCAAGGGGAAGGAGCTCTTTCCGGATTGTCGGGTCTATGCGACGGGAACGATGGTCCTGCTCAATCGGACCTCGGATCGGATTGCTGGCGAGCAGCGCCTGAGCATCGGGCTCGCGCTGGTCACCATCTTCGGAATGCTCTCGCTGCTCTTCCGGTCGCTCCGAGTCGGGTTGACGGCCCTTGTCCCGAACCTCATCCCGATCCTCTTCTTTTTTGGATTCATGGGCTGGGTCGGAATCCCGCTCAATCTGACGACGAGTCTGGTCGCGAGTGTCGTGCTCGGCTTGGCGGTCGACAATGCCGTGCAGTTCATCATCCGCTTCCGGCGACTGCAAGGGCAGAAAGAGACGCTCGCCGCGGCGATCATCGAGACGATGCGCCTCTCGGGGCGTCCGATCATCTACGCCAATATCGCACTCGCCGCCACCTTCGCCATCTTCGCTGTCTCGGAGTTCGAGCCGATCGGATCTTTCGGGCTCCTCTCGGCGGTCACCATCTTGGGCTGCCTGCTCGAAGACCTGATCCTCCTGCCGGCCCGCCTCACCTCGCCCGTCTTTCGGATTCAGTGAGCGGCGGTCATCTCCCAGGCGCTCTCGTCCCGCAGCAGGGTCGAGAGCAGCATCGTATGCAAGCCGTGGCCAGATCGGACCGCCCGGACAGCCCCCAACAACGGTAACCCACAAAGTGCCAGATCCCCGATGATGTCGAGGATCTTGTGTCGTACAAACTCGTCTGGAAACCGGAGTGGCTCCGGGTTGAGAATGCCCTCCGCGGTCAGCGCGATGGCGTTCTCGAGCGACCCTCCGCGGGCGAGCCCGTTGCGCTGCAACATCTCCAGCTCGTGGAGAAAGCCGAAGGTGCGGGCCGGTGCTATCTCCTGCCGGTAGCGGTCTGGATCGAGCGCGAGGGTGTAGTGCTGGGTTCCAATCATCGGGTGGGGGAAGTCGATCTCGCACTCGATGCGAAACTCATCGGCCGGTTCGATCGACATCGTTCGGTCTTTCTCCGACACTTCGATCCGTTTGAGGACCCGGAGGTGGTTGCGTGGGGCGATCAGTTCGGCCGTGCCAGCTTCAGCGATCCGCTCGACCCACTCGCGGCTGCTCCCATCAAGGATGGGGACCTCCAGCGAATCGACATCGATCAGCGCGTTGTCGATCCCACATCCATAGAGGGCCGAGAGCAGATGCTCGATCGTCGAGATCATCACCCCCGACTTCATGATCGTTGTCGCGTAGCTGACGTGGGTCACGCTCTGTGGCGTTGCCGGGATCTCGAAGAGGTTGAGGTCCGATCGGCGAAAGAGGTAGCCCGTGTATGCCGGCGCCGGGTGCACCACCACTCGCGCCGTTTGGTTGGTGTGGAGTCCAATGCCTGTCGCTTCGAAGGCACGTGCGATCGTTGTCTGTTTGCTTCTCATCCGCTCCAGTTGGCCTCTCTCATCCAGTCTGATCTCTGATCGATGGTTTAGTTCAAATTCTGTTGAGGCAATTCGTGTTCCGATCTGATCAACGGACTCGTCAAGGGCCGTTCACCGTCAATAACCGTTGTATTTACTTGAGTTAGCGGTTCATTGCCATTGATCGGGCACACTTCTCAATCGTCAAGCCGCGGGGGGATGTCGCTCTTCCGCGACAAGACAGCTCCCTCTGCGTTGCCGATCTGCCATTGGCTGCGCTTGGTCAGGGAAGTTGGCGCATCAATCAAAAATGAGATCAAAAATGAAATTGCCCCACCTGACGATCGAACGTCTGGTGGGGCAATCGAGTCCAGAACTGGATGAATTGAACTCGCCGAAAGACAGTCGCCTATTCGACGACACGGCGGAACTTCTTCCGGTTCCGCTTGCGTGCCAAGGCCGACTTGAGGCGAGCTTTCTCACCGGGGGGAACGAAGAAGGCGTGCCGCTTCACTTCCCGAATGATGTCCTCTTGCTGGACTTTCCGCTTGAAGCGCCGAAGGGCGCTTTCGAGCGATTCATTATCTCCGAGCCGAATCTCTGCCAAAGAATTTCACCTGCCTTTCGCATGGTTCCACCAGGGAGACCAGTACTGCTCGTGTCCATCTACACGGGGGGTGAGACCCTACCCAGTGTGCATGACACGAATTGAGAATCATGCGCGCTCCCAGATTGATTGTCAAGGCCGAGCCCCTTGCGGAAAGGAGAGATCGCCACGCCGCCCAGACCTTTTCACGAGGCGATGGGCGAATGGGGGCAGGAAGGGCCATCGACAAATCGATCAGGCGTAGACCTTCTGTTCGCGTCCGCGAGCGGTGACGGTGGCCAATTCCGAGAGATGGCCGTGTTGAACGAGTACGGCATCATTGAAGTTGTTGACGGTCGGGCAGACGTGGCGGGGCACGAGGTAGAGCAGTTCCCCCACGGCGGGAGCGGAACTTTCAGTCGCCACCTCGATGGGCAGGTGTTCCTCACTCGGCTTGAGGGGATGCCAGTCGGGGTGACCCAGGACCACGCAGGTGGGCACACCCGCGTCGGCAGAGACTGCCTTGTGGCCAGCGTCACAGGTGTAGATGGTGGCATTGGGATGGCTGACGATCGTCGTCAGCACCAACGCCGCCGGTTGAAAGCCATAGGAGCGAGGCAGTTGGGCGAGGCTGGTATAGTCGGAGTAGACGATCGTTCCTGGGGAGACACGATGCTGAAAAGCGGCGTCTTGAAAGCCAGGGTAGGAGAGTGCGCAGGGGAGGGAAGGGGTTCCGGCGGTGATGACCTCGGGGAGTGTGAACCCCTCGCTCGTCAGCCGCTCGACGATGCGCATCAACTGGTCATAGCCAGCATGGGCGACTGCCTCCCGTTGCGCCAGTTCGAGCCCGCCAGTATGCCCGTCGTAATAGTGGAGTCCGCCGAGTGTCAACACCAATTCGATGATCCGTTGCGCGAGTGCGACCACCTCGTCGACCTCGGTCTGCTCGATCCCCGTCCGGTTCATCCCCGGATTGATGTC
>JBMUAP010000214.1:0-5878 GCA_049454155.1 Blastocatellia bacterium | reverse complement strand
CGACATGGAATTTTTCCATGTCGCGTGGCGCGTCCGCTTTGCGCAAGGAACGGATAGGAGGGCTGTGCATACAATGAGCGCGTTGGCGAGCAGCATTACCAGGGAGGCGTCCGAATGCCTCGATGAGCTCACCCGGCTGCGGGGGGAGGATCGACAACGGGTCGCGACCATTCGTGCGGTGGATGACCGGGGGCACCACACGACACGCCACCGCGAGCTGGTGCTCTTGCCGAACCAGACGCTCGTTCTGGACACGCCCGGGATGCGCGAAATCCAGCTGTGGGATCTCGACGACGGGGTTGAGACCGTCTTTGACGATATTGATCAGCTCGCCCAGGAGTGCCGCTTCCGCGACTGCTCCCACGAACGGGAACCTGGCTGCGCCGTCCAGGCCGCGATCAAAGCACAATCGCTCTCCCCGGCACGCCTCGAGAGCTACCGGAAACTGCAGCAGGAGCTGGCAGCCCTCGCCCTGCGAAAACGGGACCGCAAACGCCCGGGTCGTGGCCCCTCGACCTCTTGACCTCTGGCCGACTCACGGTTGCGGAAAGATCGCGGAAAGATCCTTCTGCAGGCAAAAAAAAACGAGGTGATCAGCAAAAGCGAATCACCCCGACGCAAACTTTACACACCGACCTACACGCCACACTCATTCCAAAGTTCCCAAATGAGGCACCATTTTTTTCGGCCCGGCAGATGTGCCCCCCTTCTCCCCCTCGGGAATGACACGAAAGAGGAGGATGGGCTGTTCTGGGGAGGGGAGTTTGGCGAGCGGCTCGAGGGAGTGAAGCGACCACTCGCGCGCCTGGCGCACCTCTTCGGCACGATCGCGCCAGGGGGGAGTCGCCAGAATCTCGTGGAGGGGCACCTCTGGATCGAGGAAGCGCTGGAGGTTGCCATAGGCCGCCACGTAACGCCACCCCAAGCGACGAGACTCGACCTCCCAGCCGGTCGGGCCCGTCTCCGGGTAGAGGGTTGTCTCGAGGGCGCGGAAGGGGAGGTAGGGCTCGTGGGTGAAATCGCGGTCCCAGAAGGCAAACCAGAGCCCGGCACTGGCGAAGACAGGGGCATCTGGCGGCACAATCAGGCGGATCTGCGGAATCCGCTGGGTCAAGGGCACCGCCTGCGACGCCTTCCAGCCCCAGAGCTGATGGTTTCCGAGGGCCCCCACCAGGAGGAGCCCCCAGGCGAGAAGCGCCACGCGGCGAAAACGTGCCGCCCGGGCCAACTGCACGATCGCGGCCGCCGTCCAGAGGGCGAAGAAGGGCCAGGCAAAGATCAAGTACCAGCTGAAGGTGTTGCTCATCGCCAGCGCCCCGATCAGGAAGAGCGTCGCCCAGGCAATGACCAGCGCCCGCCCAGAGCGCTCCCCGCGCGAGAGGTGCCAGGCAGCCGCCGCCAAGACGAGCACGCCCTCCCCGAGGTGCCGGTGGCCGCGCGCCTCCCAGAACCAGTCGAGGTATCGCTGTGCCTCACTGCGGAGCGCCCCGCCCAGCCCCCAGTCGAGCAGCGGGATCCCGTGCGTCGCGATCCCGTGCAAGCCATTCTGTCGCCAGAAGCCTTCCGGGTTCGGCAGGTAGTGGCGAATCACCCAATAGCCCACTCCGACGGCTGTGCCGAGGCCATAGAGCAGCACGGCCCGGCCGAGGTCGCGCCACCCTGGACGCGCGCGCCACCACCAGAAGACGAAGGGGACGGGTGTCAGCAGAAAGCCATTGGGGTGGAGATCCCCACTGAAGCCCATCAGCAACCCGGCCGAGAGCAGGCGGATCCCGGGCCGGGCACTCCCGCCGACGACGCCCATTGCCGTCACCAGGAAGAGGGCGACCAGCAGGTCCGGCCTCGCCGAGTGGGTCGCTTGAAAGAAGACGCCGGAGAGGCTCAAGAGCAGGGTGGCCAGCCAAGCCGCCTCCCGCCCCCAGAGTTGTTGCCCCAGCCGGAAGACCATCCAGAGCAGCAAGATCCCCACCACCCACGAGGGAACCAATGCCGCCCGGAGGCCCACCCCGGTGAGGGCCATCCCTGCTCCCTGGATCCATCCGCCAAGGTGGCCGAGGAGGAAGATGTCCTCGCCCATGCCGACGACGCTGCGATAGCCGGGCACTCCCGGCCGACCCGTCTGCCACATCTGATAGGCCGCCGCAGCGTAGGCGCCATCATCGTCGGTCGGCATCGCGGGGTGAATCCCGAGCGTTGCCAGATGGTAGGCCATGACGACCGCCATGACCCCCGCATAGACCCGCTCCCGACGGACCATCAACCTCCCCTTTGCTGGACCGGCTTATCGCCAGAAAAAGAGTTGCCCTCCGTCTCCGAAGGGCAACCATCAACCTTGCGACCAGAATGGAAGAACCGACGACTCTCTGACCCAGTGATCGAGCCGCTATTTCTGCTGGGCGATCATTGACGAAGACGCCCCATCCTCGGGAGTGGCGTCAGTCGACTTTCCGATCGCGACGACCACTTCGTCGGAACGAACCAATCGCAACCGTTCCTGCGCCACCTGCTCGGCAAGCTTGGCATCGGACTGCAGACGGACCGTCTGTTGCCGAATGTTCCCGTTTATCTGTCTCGCCGCCAGCACGCGCTGCTCGGTGTATCCGCGATCCGCCTCGGCTTGCCGCTCGCGATCCCTGGCCGTCATCACCGACGAGACCGACAGCGCCGCGCAGGTCAACAGAATCAGGGCCAACCAAGCGTGGTTCGGAACCCGACCCACCCGGGCCAGCACCCAGCCCAGCGACTCGGCCGGAGAGATCTCCGCCCCGATCGACCTAATTGCGTACGAATTGGCTCCCCGTCTCAAGCAACACCTCCAAATCTTTCTCTGAGTGGCTCTCGGCATAACACCGCACAACCGGTTCGGTCCCCGACATCCGCAAGAGCAGCCACGATCCATCGTCAAACAGATACTTCACCCCATCCGCCCGATTGACATCGACGACGGTCCACGCCCCGATCTTCGCTGGGGGATCGGCCGCCAGACGCGCTGACAACCGTGTCTGAACCTCGGGGGTCAGTCGCACCCCCACGCGCTCGCTGTAGAGAGCGCCGTGGCGATGAAAGAGCGCCTCGATCATCTCCCGCAGACTGGCTTGGCGCACCGCCATCATCTCGACGACCAGCAGACAGGCAAGGATCCCGTCCTTCTCCGGCAGGTGCCCCTTGATCGTCAACCCGGCACTCTCCTCTCCGCCGAGAAGGAGCCGGTCCTCGATGATCATCTCTCCGATATACTTGAATCCGACGGGTGTCTCGTAGACCTCGCGCCCATAGTGGGCGGCGACGCGATCGAGCAGGTGGGTGGTTGCCACACTGCGGGCGATTCCGCCTTGGACGGACGGTCGAGTCTCGCAGAGGTAGTCGCAGACCAGCGCGAGGATGTGATTGGCCGAGACGAAGCTTCCATCCCGATCGATGAAACCGAACCGGTCGGCGTCGCCATCCGTCGCCACCCCGAGGGCCAGCTTCTCCTCGAGGATCAACTCCCGCATCTCGGCGAGGTTGCGCTCCGATGGCTCGGGACTGTTGCCTCCAAAGAGGACGTCCCGCTCGTCGTGGACCGTCTGCACCTCACCACCGTGCGCCCGGAGGACCTCGTCCAGATAGCCTCGCCCGGTACCCCACAATGGGTCATAGGCCAGCCGGAGGCCTGCCTGTTCGATCTTGCCAAAGTCGATCTTCGTCTCGAGGTCGGCGAGGTAGGCCCCCTTCGGGTCGAGCATGATCACCGACTGGGTCGCGCCCGCTCCTGCCCCCGGCTCGGCCCCATTCGACATCTGCCCGATCCGCGCCTCGACCGCTTGGGTCAACCCGGGAAGTGCCGGGGCCCCATCGGCGGTCGAGAGCTTCATCCCATTGTATTGAGGGGGGTTGTGGCTCGCCGTGAAGTTGATTCCTCCGACAGCCCGGTGTGCCCGGATCGCGTGAGAGATCGTTGGTGTCGGCGTCTCCCGGGTCGTCAGGTAGGCTTTCCAGCCAATCCTTGCCAACTCTGCGGCAGCCTCCGCCGCGAACCGCTCGCTCAAAAACCGGGTATCGTACCCAATGATCAACCCTTGAGCCGGATCCCCCCCGCGTGCTTCCAACTCGCGCGCGATGGCACGCGTCACCAGACGGACATTGGCCACCGTGAACTCGTCCGCGATGATCGCTCGCCACCCAGAGGTTCCAAATGCGATTCCCATCCCTTGCTTCTTCTCCCCTTGCTTACGCCACCACCTCTTCTTTTTGCTCTCAAATTTGCACGAGGGAAGCAACGTAACACGAGAAAGAAAACCTGTAAAGCCTTTTTATTGAACAGTTTCACGGATAAAACCTAAGGCGAAATCTGACGCTTTAAACAATCTTTAATAAAAACATCCAGGCAGAATTAGACTATTTTTCAAGCGCCCACACCTTCTGTATCTGGTGGTCTCTGGCCGAATTGTTCTAGATACTGTGGCAGCTTTCTCTTGAGCGCACCTGCTTTTCTTTCTTACAGGTACACTCTCTCATCAATGGGCTTGTTTCGTGGATAAAACGTCGGGATGGCATCTGAGGCAATCAAATGCAAGCAGTTCTCTGAGTCACAACGCACCACCATCAAAATTGCCTCTACCTTTCAGGTGCCGTGCCCTTGCAACAGAGATGCCTGGGAGAGACACTCTGTGGTCATACAGGAAGTTTTCTTTAGCTTGTAAAGTATTCTTTTAAAAGAACTTGTGTCAATATGTTCATTGGGGGATGTGGGCCTAGCCGGCCCAGGGTGAAACTTGGGATAGCAATGTTCCCAGGGCATTGCCCTGAGCTGATATATCGTGTCCCGATGGAAGACGGGCAATGTCCAAACTTCAGATGCTCTTCTGTCCTCACTGGAAGAGGACGAAGAAGTTGTTCTGCAGAAAATCGAACGACTGGACACGCTTGAACTTCGCGGCCTTCATCCATTTCTCGAGGTCGGTCAACTGGTAGACCATCGACTCGTGCCCGGCTGGCCAGTCCTTGCTGAAGTCGATGATGGCGACGCGCCCTCCCTTGCGGAGGTATTTGCGGAGTCCCTTGACGTACTCGGACGGAGCTGGGATGTGGTGGAGCGTGTCGATGATCGCAATCAGGTCGACCGGTTCCGGGAGCTGCGCGTCGTTGGCATCAGCGAGGATCGGGCGGACGTTGGTCAGTCCCCGCTCGCTCGCCGTCTTCGCGACGTGGGCGAGGAGCTTCTCGTCGACATCGACGGCATAGACTACACCGCTCGCGCCGACCTGTTTCGCCAGCGGGCGGGTGAAGAGCCCGGAACCAGAGCCGAGGTCCGCGACCCGCATCCCTTCGCGGATGCCGAGCGAGGCGATCACTTGGTCTACCTGCAGCTCGCTGACCCGCCGCTCGGTCTCGAGCAGTTGGAGATACTCCTCGGCCGTCCGCTGCCGCGGCGCGGCTGGGGGAGGACTCGAGGGTGCCTGGGGAGCCGGCTCGGCTCCGAACACAGGTCCGGCAAGCGCCAGCAAGAGTAGGGCCCACGACAGCGTCAGGTGGCGTGGAGAGGGCGTCAATCGCTTCGTCAACATCTCGATCATCATTGGCATCTCCTGGAAAGAAGGTTGAAGGGATTCGCCTTGGAGAGCGCGTCAGTCTGTCTCAGTCTGGCAGTCTTCCCGATGCCGGTGGCTCCAGCCAGCCTGTCCGGCGGGCAAACAGGTAGAAGAGGATTCCCGCGAGGACGGTGGCCAGGGCGGCGATCGTCGGGTCGATCAATTGGGCACGCCGGACCTCACGACCTGCCTTGCGGGGCGGCGCGACGGCCATGGTACGGTGCCTGACGATCATCATGGACTTTTCCATAACGGAAAACCGGCCGGGGCGAAAGCCCATTGCCCAGCCTCCATTGACCCGTGTGACC
>JBMUAP010000213.1:0-5902 GCA_049454155.1 Blastocatellia bacterium | reverse complement strand
TCCCGACTCCACCTCGCTCAGCAAGCCAAAGCGTCGACTCCAGTAGAGGTCTCCTTGCCCAAAATGGTAGGCCGAAAGCACCAGAAAGAAGACCCATCCTGCGGTGGCACTCGTCCACCAGAGCAGTAGCGTCGTCCCCATCCCGCTCAAGTAGCCCACCAGGAAGAGGACCAGCGAGCACCGGGAGCGCTCCCTCACGACCAGTGACCTCTCCCAGGGAAGACGATGGTCAATCCCCCCGTGCGCCAAGCCAAAACAGAGAAGGGCCATTGCCCACGGAATCCACTGCACCACTGGCACTGCAACCAAGCCCGGCAAGAGCCACGAGATCGCCCCCACAGCCAGCAATCCGAGTCGCGCGCCCCCGTCAAGCCATCGCTGCAACTGCTCTGCCCCTGCGTCTTTTGCCATCCCTCTTCTTCTTTTTTCTCGACTCCTGGGTCTCGCCGCAGTCTGCACGCCGAAGCCCCGCGAAAGGCGAAGGCCCGAACCATCCTCATCGACCGATCCTTCTTCGTCTCGTGTCGACCCTCCGGTCCAGGCCCTCTTTTCAAGGTTGTCGAAATTGGGACAAGCAGCCGATCAGGCGGCCGATCCTTCTTCCGCCGCGGTCTTGATGCGGGCGATGTTGAAGATGAAGACACCAAGCCCGGCCTTCGCCGTGATGTCCGCCAACGTGTACCCGACCTGGATCGCCACTTCCGTGCTCGCGCCAGAGCCGAGGCCCAAGGTCCCGATCGTGTAGGCGATTGGATAGAAGCCCCAGGTCGCGAAGATCAGCAAACGGGCGTTCTTCAGCAACACACGGGCCGGCTCGACCTGCCGCTCCACCGCGTCTCCCAACTGCACGAAGAGCACATAGAGGATGTAGAGGAAGGGAATCGTGCTGAGAATACCCCACAGCCAACGCGTTCCTGCGTCGGACGAGATCTCTCCCGGATAGCCGAGCGCGATCATCAACACCGCGGCGATCGTCAGTTTGCCGAGGAGCGGTCCCGACTCTTTCTTCGAGCGGCTCATGACCGCCACCAACTCGACCATAAGAAGCGGCACCGTCAGCAACCAGTCGGCATAACGATAGGCATCGTTGAAGGGGATTCCAGTCGCCGTGTAGACGTCGCCCGAGAGGGTGTACGCGGCGGTAAAGCTCTCAAAAATCTTGAAGTAGTGGTAGCAGGCAATCGCGACCACCAACCCCGAGACGTTGAGCGCAAGTCGGTATTTCTGGGAAACAAGTTGTCTTGAAAGAAAGAAGAACAACGCTGAGGCCCCCATCGTCGCAATCGTCAGGGACATCAGGTTGCTCACCAGACTGTACTGGTTCATCGACAGTGTCGGTTCCACGCTCTACCCTCCATAGGATCAAGGTTGACGCTTGAGCGAGCCCCTCTCCTTGATACGACGAGCGGGCCTCACTCCGAATTGAAACACACCGATTGAGGAAGAAAACGAGAATGAATTCGCGACTGACGCTCTCGGGCTTGAGGTAGTCCTCCGGATCAGCTCGGCAGAATGAGCAAAAATCAGCTCATTCATAGAAGAGACTGCTTCGTTCAGCTGCCTACCTGTTCTCTGCCTTGATGAATAAATGATGAAGATGTTCGGCAGAGAGATCTGGCTTACGTCCAGCCAACAGAAGCCACAGCCCAGAAATCAGATGACCAATATCAGATTGTATGAAGCGAAAAAATAAAGAGATGAAACGCAACGAATTCGGAATGAAACAGATTCAGGAAATACTCCCTGAAGTAATCGCGCCAGTCCGCTTCCTCGAAACACAAATGAGGTTCTACCCTTGCTTGCCTGATCGGGAAGAACGATGGTGCAAGACCAGTTGCACCGGTTTGCTCAGCCGAGATGCCAAGCTGGCAAGTAATGATCAGATGATGAATACGTAATCAAGGGTAAACTGCGTACGGTAGTTATCTGGTGACAGCTATGGTTATGGCATAGCTGGCACAGACCTGTCAAGCAATCCTGTGGGCATCCCAAAAATCCATCAAGGAGCGCTGGATCAAGGAGCATCCGAAATGGCATCAGCCGGCGGCATCTCCTCGTCTGGCGGCGCGTCAGAGGGCAATGCTGGCAAGGGGGAGAGCGAATAGGCGACGATGAGGGGGACGTCCTCGCGCAGGCTCTCGATCCCGCGCGGATCACGGTTGACGCGCAGGTGGAAATTGAACATCCATTCGGTCATCCGGGAAGGGTAGTAGTGAAGGGTCGCCCCCCAGTAGTCCTTGAGGAGCTTGAGATCGGCCTGTGGCCCTGCGGCGAGTTGCGGACGGAAGGAACCGACCTTGCTCGCCTCGAGCCGCTCAAGGACCTCGACCGTGTGGAGAAACCCGGAGTAGCGAACGAGAGGATCGGGCGCGGTCGTACAGACAAGATAGGCAATGAAGCGGGCTTCGTCCTCGCGCGCATATCCCCGCTGGTAGGCCTTGGCGCGGGCAATCGCGAACGGCAACTCCGCCACCGGGACGGCGGGGTTGTAGGAAACCTCCCCAGTAAATGGAAAATAGAAGGCACGAACTCCCAAGACGGACATCAACGTCGACGAGGCGAGCGGTTTGGGAAGAGGATAGTTCCCAAGAGCGGCCGGTCCGATCAATTTATTGACTTGAAAAGAGGCCTCGACGGCTTGGCTGAGGATCTGGGCGACCTCCCCAGGCTTGAGCGTCGGGTTGCTCGCCGGACTGGTCTGGAGAGCCGCGTGATTCTCGTTGATCCCGTTGACGAGGCGTACGCCAATCGCCTCCAGATCCTTGGTCAGCGGAAAGCGCGACACGGGCGCGAGCGTCCCCATCAGCGGTTGACGCTGATAGTTGAATCCCCAGGCCAGCTTGAAGAGGATGAAGAGGACGCTGGCCGCCCAGACCAACTGCAAGACCAGCTGCTGCATCGAGCGGAAGACTCCCCCTTTGCCCAAAAAGCCTCGCAGGATCGCCCAGCCCCCCAACAAGAGAAACCAAGTGACCAGCAGCCCCAGCAGGATCTCCGCCATCGAGAAGGCGACCAGTCGGTTGACCTGCGAGAGCCCCCGCGGCACAAAGAGGTAGAGTCCCTGACTGTAAAAAGTCTCGATGGAGGAAGGGCTGAGACTGGTCAGAGTTTGCACCCCCAGGGCGACCAGCAACCACTGAATCGCTCGCCAATAAAGCTTGCTGATCTTAGGGGGCGATTTCTTCGCGGGTGCCCCGGGCAAAGAGAGCTGGACTGCGGCGGGGGAAGCCCCCTTCGATTTGGATGAAGCGTTGGCCATCCCGATGCTTGCCTCCTCGAACTACGAATCAAAGACAGATATCTCGAGCAATCAAGCGGGCGAGAGCCAAGTCTGCCCGCCTGTCCACGAGATCCTCGATGAGATCCTCCACTCCAAATGCGACAGGATCTGACAACGGGTGCCATCCCACGGGAGTCTCACGGTCGTCCAGGGTAGCTCAAACCATGCCCAAAGCGGAAGAGCGGGTTGAGGCTGTCATAAGGCAGATCTTCGAGCTGGTTCCGAACTGCCTCCATTGAAGAGGGTAACTCGAAAGGCAACTTGCCGGAAGGCGGGGTCTTGCCGACCAGGACATCGAGGAGGGCTTCGTCACTGACCCCAAAGGTGGCGAGCAGAGCGGCCGAGTCGGCCGCCAGCTCGGGAATGACGAGGGGACGGCCAAACTCGACCGCGACAATCGTCGGCTTCTGGCGCATGATCTTCTGGAGGGCGGCGACTTGGTCTGGCGGCAGTGTCAAGTCGATCGGCGCGTTGCGATTGGCCCCGAGATACCCCTGATCCTGCGGTGCCGACACCCGGACGATCGCCACCTCCGACTCCTCCAATTGGGTTGTCGAGACAAAGCCAAAGCGGGAGGCGACCGACGGATCGATCTTCTCGACATACATCCGGACCCCTTTGCGCAAGGGGAGAATCTGGTTGCGGTTCTGTAGGAGAACGATCGATCTTCGCTGCGCCACGTCGGCCTTCTCCTGAAAATCCCGGCGGCGCACCGGCTGGGCCGCCACTTCAGGATTGGCATAAGGATTCTCAAAGATCCCCAACTGAAAATGAACGCGTAGAATCCGCCGTGCTGACTGATCGATTCGCGACTCGGGAATCTCCCCTGACCGGACCAAGTCGACAATGATCTCTGGAGTGAGATCCCCTCCCATCCGATCGATGCCTGCCTCGATGGCCTTGCGGTAGCGTTGTCGCAGCGTGAGATGCTCGACTCCCCACGGCATCTGGGTGGAGATCCCGGTATCAGAATTGACAATCCCATCGTACCCAAGCTTGTTGCGGAGGAGATCGGTGATGATTTCGCGATTGTAGGCCATACCGACCTCTTCGCTCGTCATCCCCTTGGGAACTGCGTAATAGGGCATAATCATCGCCGTCCCCTCGCGAATCGCGGTGCGCCAAGGAAGGAGATGAAACTCGAGGTTTTTGCCCGGGTAGACCTGATTCTTGCCGTAGGGGAAGTGGGCGTCCTGGCCACCGAGGGCTGGTCCCGCGCCGGGAAAGTGCTTGGTGACAAGTGCGACGCTCTGCGGGCCGAGTGTGGCCCCTTGAAAGCCACGGATATAGGCACCGATCATCTGTGAGACGACCTCCGCGTCCTCCCCAAAGGTCTCCCGGAAGCGCCCCCAGCGGGGCTCGGTCGCCACATCGGCTGTCGGATGGTAGGCGCCACGCAATCCGACCGAAACGTACTCCGCGGCGGCGATTCGCGCAAACTCCTCAACCAAAGCCGGATCCCTGGTCGCTGCCAACCCGAGCGGTCCCGGCCATTGCGAGAAGGCGCTCCCCGCTTCGGTAATCCCGAAGATGGCCGCAGTCCCATAGATGTTGCGTGGGTTGGTGACGAAGAGGACCGGAATGCCGAGGCGCGAACTCTCCGCCACCTGCTGCACGGCATTGAGCCATTGCACCAAGGCCCGGGGGGCAAGGTTGTCCCGATTGATGAACTGCCGAATGTGGCGCTTGAGAACGCCATCGGCCGTTGCCGGCGAGACCATCGCCGGTGGGCCCGGGTTGAACGGACTGACCATGTAGGTTGGCTGCTCGCTGACCCCGTAATTGGGCCCCACGGTCAATGAAGGGCCGACCATCAGACCCGCCTTCTCCTCGATGGTCATCTGGCTGATCAAGTCCGTGACACGGGCCTCGACAGAGAGTCGCCAGTCTTCATAGGGATCGAGCCGCCCGTTCTTGTTGAGATCCTTGAAGAGGAGCCCGTCGAGACGCAGCACCTCGGCCGCCCGGGCCGAGATCACCGCCTGGGGCAGAGACATCCCCTGTGCCGCCACCGATGGCCCCCATTGCCACCAGGCTACTGCTCCGCTCAGAATTGCTCCCAGCACACACCCAGCCAGAACCTGCTCGCGCTTCCTCATCCCGATCCCCTCCTTCCAGCCCCCCTCCCGCTGGCTCCCCCGAGCCACAATCGGGCGTTCGCCCAGCCGACGAACCGCACGGTCCTCGGCAGCGCCGTGTCACGATCCTCGCTTGACGACACATCACTTCATCTGAGGGGGGAAAATCGCGGCGATCATACGCCGGTTTCCCTTCCCGGTCAAAAGCGCCCTTGAAGAATTGCCACGGATCGATATGATAACCAATTTGAATTATGGGGAATAAGGACGTATTGTCTGAATTGGGAGATTGTCTGACTGGTACAATAGGCACTACGGCTAGATTGACGTCCCGAAGAGAGACACACCACCAGAGGAGCAGGTCGTCAGCTGTGGAGTGCTCAAAGCGGACGGCGCACAAGACGTGGAACGAGACGTCTCGCAAACCCGTGAATGAGGTACCCACCGGTCGGAGGATTGTCGGCCAGTCGCTCGCAGGAGCCCAATCGACTGTCAAATCGAGGAAGTAACCAGATGATGTCTTTGATGGAACAGCCAAGGGTCC
>JBMUAP010000212.1:0-5904 GCA_049454155.1 Blastocatellia bacterium | reverse complement strand
CGGTGGTCTGCCGTCAGCCTTCTTCGAGAGGGCCCGGCTCGGTCAGGGGGAGCGGGTCAGGAAGCAGGTGGATCGAGGAGAGATCCACCCGACTCGGCTGGGATGGCTCCGCCTCTGGCGGGTCGCTCGGCCACGGGGGATCGAAGGAGATCCTCTCTGGAACGATTCCGGCCTGAAGGAGGCCGGAGGTGAGGGGCTCCGGGACCTTGTCGTTCTCCTTCTGCTCAGGGGAGGCGAGCAGCACCAGGTCCCGGGCGCGCGTCATCGCGACATAGCGCAATCGGCGGGACTCCGCCTCCTCTCTGGATTGAGCCCGCTGCTTGAGCAGCTCGAAGGGGGCTGGGCCGGGCGACCTCTTCTTCGTTCCCGTCTCCTCTGCGGACTCCGGGTCTGATTGGTCGGTGAGTGTGAGGGCGACTCCGAGCTGGGGATCGAAATGGATCGCGGGAGGTCGCCCGGGACTCGTGCGTGGAGGACTGGGGAGGACGACGATCGGCCATTCGAGCCCCTTGGCGCCGTGAATCGTCGAGACGGTGACCGCGTCCTGCGCCTCAAGCGACGGGCGGGGAACCCTCAACTCGAGCTGCCGGATTCGCCGGAGCCGCCGCCAGACCGTCACCAGATCCGCCCCGTTTTCGGACTCGATCCACTCGATCAGATCAAGCAGCGCCCGCCAATCGGCGAGGCGCTGCTCGCCGCCGGGCAGGTGGGTCAGGACCGCATCGTACCCGGTCAGTCGATTGGCCATCTGAAAAAGCTCGCTGGCCGAGTGCTCCCGCCGAGCGGCGAGGAGCTGTTGGAGAATCCCCACGGCACGAGCCACCGGCGAGGGAAGCGTCGGAGCAAGGCCTTCGAGCATCGTCCACCAAGTGAGCGCTCTCCTTGCTTTTTGGCCTTTCTGGGAGGCGAGGCTTTCCGGCTCTTCGGCAGGGGCCGGCGGACGGGATCGCCATTGCTGGCGGACCTCCAAGAGGTGACGATCGCTGATCGCGAAGAAGGGGCTGCGCAGCACGCCGAGCAGCGGAATATTCTCGAGCGGGTTGCCGAGAAGATCGAGCAAGGCAAGACCATCGCGCGCCTCCATCGTTTGGAACAGGTTGCTGCCTCCCCGTTGGCAGGAGGGGATCTGCCGTTCGAGCAGGGCTTGGGAATGGATCTCGGCCAAGGCCCAGGTGCGGCAAAGAATCGCCACGTCACCAGGGCCGGCTGGCCTGACCTCTTGCGTCTTGGGATCGTGAACGGGATGTCCGCTTTGCAGGATCTCCTCGATCTGCTCGGCAAGGTAGGCCGCTTCGACTCGCGTGGATGACCTGCTGCGCCCCCGGGGCGACTTCTCCTGTTCCAGGGTGATCCAGCGGAGCGACGGGCCGTCGTGCGGAGAGCACGGTCGCGCGGCGTCGAGAGGTTCGTGCTGGGCGGCGAGCAGCTCTGCGAAGACCAAGTTGAACGATTCGATGAGGCGCTGGTGGGTCCGGAAGCTGCGGGAGAGCGAGTGGTTGCTGCCCCCGTCGTCGAGGATCCGGGTACGGGTCTCCTCGAAGACCTCGTGCCCGGCACGCCGGAATCCATAGATCGCCTGCTTCGCGTCCCCGACGATGGTGATGGTACTCCCTTCCTGGAGGCGATCGAGAATCGCGCGCTGCACCGGGTTGGTGTCCTGGAACTCGTCGACGAGGAACGATCGCCAGCGCGTCTGGTAGTAGCGACGAACCGCCGGGGAGGCAAGCGCCCGCCACGCGCCCAGCTCCAGATCGCCGAAGTCGAGCTGCCGGGCCGCCCGCTTCGCCCGTTCGATGTGGGCCTGGGTCCAATGGAAGGCCTCGCGCAAGCTCGGCAGCAGCTCGACCATCGTCCGATTGAGCTGTGCCCGTTCCGGCGTCCCATCCCAGTCGAGGGCCACCTCCTTCGGGTGGAGCTTTTGGGCCTGGGCTCGCAGGGCCTTGATCGCTGTTTTGGTGGCCTCGAAGGACTCCTTTCCCCACTTGGCGGCACTTCCCCCCTGCACCTTGATGGCCGCGATGCGCGCGATGGCAGCGGAGTGGGCGGCTTCGGAGTCCCCCATCAAGGCGAGGGACTGGAGGACTGTCTGCCGGTTCACCTCCATCAGATCTCCCGGAGGGCCAGAGAGGGTTTCGAGCAGGGCCGCAGACGACAACCAGAGCGGATCTGTCGTCAAGCTCGTGCGAAGTCGTTGTCGTTCCTCGGCGAGACGGGCTGGCCACTCCGCCGGATCCCGTTCGAAGGCCCATTCGGCCGTCACCGGATCCTCGAGGAGCGGGGGCAGGGCCGCACGCAGTACCGAGTAGGGGAGGCGATCGTAGATCTGCTGGGGCAGGGTGTCGAGCGCGTCCTCGATCCATCCCGGGAGGTGGAGGCCCCGTGAAATGTCGTCGAGGACGGTCACTTGGTGCGGAACCCCTGCCTCTTCCGGGTGCTCCTGGCAGATGCGCAGGCAGAGGGCATGGATCGTGCTGATCTGCGCCGCTTCCAGCTCGGCAAGAATCACCTCCCGGTCGATCGCGCCCTCTTCCTCCCCTGTCGGCTCCGATTCGGGAGGTCGCTGGAGTTCCGCGCGGAGGATCTCCCGGATGCGTGCGCGCAGTTCGAGGGCGGCCCGTTCGGTGAAGGTGAGGGCGACGACAGAGAGGGGGCTCTGCCGCTCTTCGAGCACGTGAAAGAGGTAGCGATGGGCGAGAAGGAGCGTCTTGCCCGTTCCGGCGCCGGCCGAGACCGCGAGGCTGCCGCGAGTCCAGACGACCGCCTCTTGTTCTGGAGTCAGTCGATTTCTCAAGCGCCATTCCCCCTCTCTTGCGCCCACTCCTTGCGGTCGAGGCGCGGGCCGATGCGGCAGATCGAATCGAACTCGCAGCGCCCGCAGGCCTTGCGCTCGATATCCGGTGCCACTGGAAAACGGCCCTCCTGCAGTCGCGCCGGGACCTCTCTGGCGAAGGCCTCGAGCCATCCGTCCGGGGGTGGATCTGGATCCTTGATCCGCGCCGCTCCGTTGAGCGAGTAGTAGGCTCCCTCGATCTTCTGACCGGGGTAGAGCTTCGGGCCTGCCGCAATCTGGTAGAGGGGGATCTGCAGGTCGATCTTGGCCTCGCCCGCTTCGTTCTGGATCCCATGCGGAGCCTTCTTGGCGGTCTTGTAGTCGAGGAAGAGGATCGAACCTTCTTCGCCAGGGGGGCCTGGGTGACGATCGATTCGATCGATCACTCCCGTGACCGGCAGGCCGTGGAACTCCCCGCGAAAACGGACTTCCTGCCCCACCACCGTGGCGCCGGGGGCGAGGAAGTCGCCGGCACGGATCGCTTTGGCGAGGACGTCGAGGTGCTCCCGCCGTCGTGCGGGCCATCCCGGTAATTGCGCTGGCAATTCCGAGAGCCCGACCTCCCGCTCCGCCTCGAGAAAGCAGGACTCCAGTCGACGGAGGGCGTGGGCGCGCAGGTCCTCTCCCGTTGGAAGGCCGCTCAGACTCAGTTCGAGGGCTTTGTGGTAGAGGGTTCCGAGCAGTCTCGGGCTGAGCTCTTCCTCGGGTTCCACCGTCTCCCCCGCCTCCAGTCCGTAGCGGACGAACCACTGAAAGGCGCAGGTTCCGATCGAGATCAGTTGCGAGGCGCTCCAGCGGTGACTCTCGAAGTGCTCGAGGGGGACCCCCGGGACGCCATCGTAGCTGTCCGCCGGCAGCGGGCTGAGCCGGCGACGTTCGACGGCGATGGCGTGACGAAGCGCAGGCAGGAGCGGGTCCGGTCCCCAGTCGGGGACGCATTCGGAGAATTGGCGGCGCGCCTCCTCCGGGCTCGCGATCACGTCGATGACCTGTCCGTTCTCTCCTGCCGTTCCGGCAGTTCTCTCCTCTTCCAGGCCGAGCCGGTCGAGATACGGCGAGCGGATCGCCGCCTCTCCTCCTTGCTGACGGGCGAGGCTGAAGACGATCCGCTCCGTCGCCGTTCCCAGGACACAGGAGAAGATCAACGCTTGACGGCGGACTTGCGCGACCGCCGATCCGAGGTCGACTCCTCGTTCCGCAAGCCTCTGGCGTGCCTGAAAGTCGAGCAATGGCCCCGCTGTGGGAGAGGCCGGCAGGGCCCCTTCCATCATCCCGAGGACGAAGAGTTGGCGGCAGGACGCGCCGGAGAGTGCCTCCGGACGATGTACTTCCACGACCTGTCCCAGCAGGGCAGGCTCCCCCGGCAGGGTCAGAATCGAGATCAACTCCAGCCAATGTTCGATCTGCTGTGCGAGTGCGATCGACTGGTTTTCGTCGTCCCCCTCCATCGCCATGAGTTGTTGGCGAAACTCGCTCTCCCCCGCGTCTTCTGCCCTGGAGGAGCCAGCCGCCTGGGCACTCGATCGGCGCAGATCGAGAAGGGCCTCGAGTCGTTCCGTGTACGCAGCCCGGGAGTCTTCGCGTGGCCAGGTGAGTGCGGCCAACCAAGTCGTCCACTTCGGGTCGGGGGGCTCACCCCCAGCGAGCCCTTCCCGCCAGGCGTCGGCTCCGCGTGGATGTTTCTCGAGCAGTCGATGAAGGGTCCCGTTGGAGAGGCCCGGCCCGGCGCGGTGGGCGAGCGTTCCGAGCGTCGCCTCGAAGGGGAGGTCCTCGCCAATCGCCTTCAACGCGAGCCGCAGCCAAGCCCCGAAGGGCGACTCGCCGAGAGGCCGCTGATGAGGGAGGCGCACCGGGATCCCATACTCCCAGGCGATGGCCCGCAAGTGGGGGCCGTAGATCGCTTCCTGATTGCTGACCAGGAGGATCTCTCCGGCGGAGATCCCCTCGACGAGCAGCCGTTTGACCTCGCGGAGGACCGCCCGCACCTCCTCCTCGACCGTTGGCTCCGACCAGAGTTCGGTGGCGCCCGCCACTTTCTCCCCCTCCCCCCGCCAGAATCGTTGCGCCGTTCGCCATCCGACGGGCCTGACACTCGGCGGTGGCCCCTCGGCCAGCGCTGGGGCCACGGTCCAACCTCTCCCTTCCAGCCAAGAGGCCCAGCCCCGATTCTCGGCGAGGGTCGATTCCGGTCCGAAGGGGAGGATCAGGTGGCTGTCGTTCCCCGCCAGCGTGTCGAGGAAGGCCAGCTCGTCTGCGCGGGGTGCGAAATATCCCCACACCAGGAGGGGTAGTCGCTCCCCCTCCAGTCGAGCTGCTCGCCAGAGCAGCTCTGCCGGATCGACCAGCTTCCCTCTCGCCAAGACTGACCGGTACCTGGCCAGCACCCCAGCCAGCTCGACCAGCTGCTTCTCGTCCTCTCCCTTGAGAGCCTCCTCGGGCGCCTCTGTGCCGCGCAGGAGCGTCTCGACCCCCTGGCGCAGGCGACGGGCCGCGCCTCGCGGGTCGGTTGCCCCAAGATGGCCCCTCTCGTCTCCCTCCCTTTCTCTCAGTACATTCGCCAGGAGGACCTGCTGCTCGACGACCGAGATCACTTGTTGGTCGTGCTGGCTCAGCCGCCGGATCGCCTCCGCCTCCAGTGTTTGCAGCGGGGCACCCAGTGCCTGCGCGGCACGGAGGTGCGGCGTGAGGACGGTCCATCCTCTTCCTGGCTTGGCTCCCAATCTCGCCAGCCAGTCGAGCGCCGAGCCTGGGTCTCCGTGGATCATTCTTTTCATATGCCCGCATTCCTTTCGGATCCAATCAGGATGAGTCAAATGGGGGTCGGTCTGGGGAGAGAAAATAATGAAGAGGGAAAGGGGACCCTCTCGATCGTGCCAAGGCGCAATCTGGCTGATCGGATTGCGCAAGAAATATGAAGGTAGCTCTCCCCATTTTGCTTGTCAACTCTTTTCCGAAGTCGCATCCCTCCAGCCCGTCACGGCGCGAGAGATCTGGCTGGCCTCTTTTTTGGTAATTACTCACAGCAAAGAAGGTCGGGAAGTGGGCCGGGCCAACCAGCGACCAACGATCGAACG
>JBMUAP010000211.1:0-5908 GCA_049454155.1 Blastocatellia bacterium | reverse complement strand
TGTCTGCGCACCAAGACACAACCGATCTACCACCTTGCTGCCGTGTCCCTCTTACTACTAAAGGACAACATCGTAAACATACAAGACACAGAGAACACAGAGAAGAAGATTGGAACGACCTTTGCGACGTGGCAAAGTTCGAGTAAATGGCATCAGAGATAGAGAGATCACTGAGAAGAAGATTTGGGACTTGGGTTTGGGCAATAAACGACGAATCTGGATCAGCCGGGATCGTCACTATTAGAACCTTGGGCATCTTCAAGATCGTTAATGCCGTGAGTGATGACGATCAGACGGGGGATCGCGTCGGCGCCCGCCCAAAGAATCGCGCGCTGGTCCCATTCCCGCCCCACGGCCACGGCTTCCACCAGTTCCAGCCCGAGAATCAAGAAGCTCGCTTCGCCGGGCCAGCTGCCTTCCGGGTGCCTTCCAATCCCATCAAAAAAGGTGTGCCCTTGCGTGAGGAGCGCCGACCGCAGCCGCGCCTGACGGTCGGCATTCTCGGGGTCTGGCAGGAGTTGGCTACCCGGATTGCAGGCGGTGAGGTAAGCGCTGGCACAGACACCGCAGGCCTGGTGGAGGTCGAGCAGCGCCGGGCTCGCTTCGTCGACGCGCAGGGTCAAGGGCGGGTCGGTGAAGACGACATAGTCGGTCTCACGGTAGGCGCGGAGGAGTGCCAAGCTCTCGTCCATTGTCACCAGGGTCATTCCTTCGCTGATTTTTCGGTCTTTCTTCAAATCGATGCGTCATTGGGGCAGCCATCATCCCCCGAGGGCCCCGAGGGCCCCGAGGGCGACCGAAACCCCTACCTTTCTTTTTAACGAAGATTTGAGTAGTCTACCAGACTGGCGCTGGGCTCTTTGGGTCTGTCGTTGGCGGGGGAAGAGCTGGCGGTGGCGGCCATTCACGAATCTGGTCGATGGGCGTCGAGAGCGGGAGAGGAGGCCCGTGTTGGGGATCTGCCATGCCGAGAGAGAACGAGGTCATTGGCCCATACCGGTTGATTGAAAAACTGGGGGCAGGAGAGTATGGCGTTGTCTGGAAGGCCGAGAAGTACCAGGTCATTGCCCCGCCGTGTGCGATCAAGTTCCCGACGCGAGACGATATCGACATGGAGGTGCTCAAGCGGGAGGCCGAGGTCTGGGTGCGGGCCAGTGGCCACCCGAATGTCCTCTCGATCATCGAGGCGGGGGTCTACGACGGGCAGTTGCTGATCGTCAGCGAGTACGCGCAGTCGGGCTCGCTCCACGATTGGCTGGCGCGCCACGGCGGCAAAGCACCTACCGAGCGCCAAGCGATCGAGATGATGATGGGCATTCTCGCGGGCCTCGACCACCTCCACCGTCAGAAGATCGTTCATCGGGACCTCAAGCCCGCCAACATCATGCTGCAGGAGGAGAACCCACGACTGGCCGACTTTGGGCTCGCGCGGGTTCTGCACCACTCGAGCGGCAACTCGAAGGCCGGCGGCACCCTCGCCTACATGGGCCCCGAGGCCTTCCGCAACAAGCGGACCGAGCTGACCGACATCTGGGCTGCGGGCGTCATCTTCTATGAGCTGCTCTGCGGCTGGTCCCCCTTTACCGCCTCTGACCTCCCAACCTTCATGTGGAAGATCATCCACGAACCACCGCGAGAGATGCCCGCCGGGATTGCCCCCGGGTTGCGGCGGGTCGTCGAGAAGGCGCTCGAAAAGGATCCGCAAAACCGCTTTCAATCGGCGGCGGAGATGCGCGAGGCGCTGCGGCGAGTCTTGACGCGGGAAGAGAGAGTTCCGGCACGCCCCGTCATCGTCCCACTCCCCCGACAGATGCCGACCAGCCCCTTGCCGCGTCTGGCCCGTGTCAGCTTCTCTACCGGAACCATCGTTGACGAGAAACTGGTCAAGCGCGAAGCGGAGTGTGATGTCTACTCGGTCGACCTTGGGCGCGGCTGCGCCATCGAGATGGTGCGGATCCCTGCGGGAAAGTTTCTGATGGGCTCGCCCACCAGCGAAGAGGGGCGCAATGACACCGAGGGCCCCCAACACGTCGTCTCGATCCGCGAGTTCTTTCTCGGAAAGTATGTCGTCACGCAACGCCAATGGGAGCTGATTGCCGCGCTCCCCAAGGTACGTCTTGATCTCGACACGCAGCCCTCCTACTTTCGGCGAGCCAATCGTCCGGTCGAGCAGGTCTCGTGGGACGACGCGCAGGAGTTCCTTGCCCGGCTCAATCGCAAACTTGGACTGGAGGGGCCGACGGGCTATCGCCTGCCGAGCGAGGCCGAGTGGGAGTACGCCGCCCGTGCCGGGACCACCACCCCTTTCTCCTTTGGCGAGACCATCCTCCCCAGCGTCGTCAACTACTATGGCAACGGCAAGCCCGGCGTCTTTCGGGACAAGACCATCCCCGTCGGGGCTCTCGGGATTGCCAATCCGTGGGGGCTCTACGATATGCACGGGAACGTCTGGGAGTGGTGCGAGGACGATTGGCATCCCAACTATCACGGTGCACCGGAAGATGGCCGGGCTTGGTACCATCCTCCCCGCTCGGCCAATCGGGTCTATCGGGGTGGGGGCTGGTACTACGTCGCCTCCGCTTGCCGCTCGGCCTATCGCTATTACGATACCGCCGACACCCGTTTCTATGATCTGGGATTTCGTCTCTCTCGCTCACTCAGCTGAGCGACAAGTCGCTTTCAAGCCAGGGCAGAGAGAGGAGGAGAAAATACGATGGTCAAAAGCCTCGAATCGATTGAGCAAGTGATCCAGCCCCTCCGGGAGAGGCTGGCAACGCACCCCCTCTATCAATCGTTGACGACCGCCCCCGGGATTGCCCGATTCATGGAGCACCACGTCTGGGCTGTCTGGGACTTCATGTCGGTCGTCAAGGCGCTCCAGCGATCCTTGACCTGTGTCACCCATCCCTGGCGACCACAGGGCGATCCGGAGATCCGGTATCTCATCAACGATATTGTCACGGGAGAGGAGAGTGACCTTGACCGTCACGGTCGACGCCAGAGCCACTTCGAGATCTACTTGACGGCGATGCGCGGGATGGGGGCCTCGACCCAATCGATCGAACAGTTTCTCGCGCTTCTCGAAGCTGGTGCTGCGATTCCGGCGGCCCTGCAAGCGGCAGGGGCTCCCCTCGCTGCCGCCCGCTTTGTCGAGGCAACCATGGCAGTGGTCGAGCGGGGCCGCCCCCACGAGGTTGCCAGCCTCTTCACTTTTGGCCGGGAAGAGATCATTCCGACGATGTTTCTTGGGATTCTCGATCGATTACAGCCCCCGCCGGGGACAGACCTTGCCGATCTCCGGTACTACCTCGAACGCCACGTCGAGGTCGATGGCGGCCATCACGGTCCACTGGCCCGTCGGATGGTCGAGCTGCTGGTCGGCGGGGATCCGCAGCGATTGACTGAGGCCGGAGAGGTCGCCAAGGCCGCGCTGCGCGAGCGCTTGGCGCTCTGGGACGGGGTGGTCGGTGATTGCCGTCAGGAGGATCGACTCGAGAGGGCTCGGCACGCTGCCGCCGCTCTTCCGGACCGTTGAACACTCGATCAATCGGGTTATTTGCCTTGACAGCCCCTCCCCGGATGAAGACAATAGCAATTTCTGGAGGCATGGCCGAGTGGCTGAAGGCGGCGGTTTGCTAAACCGTTGTAGGGGCTAAAACTCTTACCGAAGGTTCGAATCCTTCTGCCTCCGCCAGATCAAGAGAAAGGGGAGCCGTGACTGATCGCTGGCTCCCCTTTCTTTTAGGGACTAGGGGCGAGGGATTAGAAGAGAGATGAGAGGGGATGGTTCCCCGGCGCAGACAATCTGAAAAGCGTGGCGATTTCTGGCGAATTGCTCCACGGGAAAAAAACTGCTAACGAGCCTTCCCGGAACATTCCCTTCAGCATGGGCCGAAAGGGAGGAGACGAGAAGAGTTTTCCTCCTATTAGAGGTGGAAAAAGACCCCGCGTTGCAGTTGACGCGGGGTCTTCTATTTTGCACAGTTTGTTGGCGAGCCAGCCAGGCGTGGCAAGAGAGAGAAAAGCGGAGGGGGGACGCAGATGAGAACCTTTCGGGAATTCATGGAAGAGGATCGGGTCCGCATCTTTGATGGGGCGATGGGGACGATGATCTACAACAAAGGGGTCTTCATCAACGCCAGCTACGACGAGTTGAACCTGACCAGCCCGGACTTAGTGGCGGACATCCACCGGGCCTACATCCGGGCAGGTGCCGAGATCATCGAGACGAATACGTATGGGGCAACGCGTCTCAAGCTCTCTCACCAGGGATTGGACGAGAAGCTGCGGGAGATCAATCTGAGCGCGGTGCGGATTGCCCGGCGGGCCGCCGATGAGGCGAAGAGGGAGGTCTATGTTGCAGGGGCAATCTCCCCGCTCGGCGTTCGGGTCGAGCCGTATGGCCCGACGTCGCTCGATGAGGCGCGGGACCATTTCCGGGAGCAGGCCGCGCTTCTGATGGAAGGTGGCGTCGACTGCTTCGTCCTCGAGACCTTTCACGATCTGGCGGAGATCCGACAAGCGATTCTCGCGGTGCGAGAGGTGAGTGACGCCGTCATCTTCGCGCAGATGACGATCAACGAAGAGGGGGCAACGGCCTATGGGACGCCCCCGGAGGTCTTCACTCCCCAGCTTGATCGCTGGCTCAACCAGGCAGGGGCGGATGTCATCGGGCTCAACTGCTCGGTCGGTCCACAGATCATCCTCGAAGCGGTCGAGAAGATGCAGCAACATACCAACCGTCGCCTCAGCGCTCAGCCCAATGCGGGTCTGCCGCGCGACGTCGGGGGGCGACAGATCTATCTGGCGTCGCCGGAGTATTTTGCCCGCTATGCCAAGTGGTTGATCAGTGCCGGGGTCAAGTTCATTGGGGGCTGTTGTGGGACGACGCCGGAGCACATCAAATTGATGGCCGATGCGGTCCGCGCGCTCAGTCCGGGTCGCAAGATGGTCGCGGCGATCACCGTCGAAGAGCAGTCAGCCGGGGTCGAGCCAGTTCCCTTGGCGGAGCGATCGAAGTTTGGGGCGAGTTTGGCCGCCGGTCGGTTCGTGACGAGCGTCGAGATCGTTCCGCCGAAGGGATGCGATCCCTCGCGGATGATCGAGGGGGTACGCCTTCTCAAGGAGGCAGGAGTCGATGCCGTCAACGTTCCCGACGGTCCCCGCGCCCAATCAAGGATGGGCGCGCTCGCGGTTTCGCTGATCATCGAGCGGGAAGTCGGGATCGAAGCCGTGACCCACTATGCCTGTCGGGATCGGAACCTGCTGGGGATGTACTCCGATCTGCTCGGCGCGGCGGCGCTCGGGCTCCGCAACTTTCTGCTGGTGACGGGCGACCCCCCGAAGATGGGCCCCTACCCGGATGCGACGGCCGTCTTCGATATTGACGCGATCGGATTGGCCAACCTGGTCTATCGGCTCAACCACGGCATCGATTCGGGTGGGAACGGGATCGGCAAGCCGACGGCTTTTGTCATCGGCGTGGGCGTCAACCCGGGGGCGATCGACCTCGAGCACGAACTGAAGCGGTTCGAGTGGAAGGTCGAGGCGGGGGCCGAATACGCCATCACCCAGCCGGTCTTCGATGTTGGCCAGCTACTCTCCTTTCTGAAGCGGATCGAGCACTGTCGGATTCCGATCGTGCCGGGAATCTGGCCGTTGACGAGCTACCGCAATGCGGAGTTTCTCAACAACGAGGTCCCGGGCGTTTCGGTGCCCGATGCGATTCTCGAACGGATGCGACGCGCCCCGGATGGTGCTGCCGCCCTGGAGGAAGGGGTGCGCATTGCCCGTGAGATGCTCGAGGAGGTCCGTCCTTACGTGCAGGGAGTCCAGGTCTCCGCCCCCTTTGGGAAGATTCCACACGCGCTCGAGGTCTTCGAGGCGCTGCGCTGAGCTCTCCGCGAGT
>JBMUAP010000210.1:0-5922 GCA_049454155.1 Blastocatellia bacterium | reverse complement strand
CGGCGAGAGCACTTGGCCAAGTGGTTGACTGCGCCGGCGAATCCCTACTTTGCAAGGTCCTTTGTCAATCGAGTCTGGAAGAACTTCATGGGGCGCGGACTGGTTGAGGCAGTCGACGACATGCGTGCAACCAATCCCCCGTCGAACGAAGAACTGTTGACGGCACTGACCAAAGACTTCACCGACCACGGCTTCGACACAAAGCGTCTCATCAGGACGATCATGAACTCGGCGGCCTACCAGCGCTCGTCGAATCCAAATGAGACGAATGGCGGCGACGAGCGCTACTACTCGCGCTACGTGCTGCGACGCTTGCCAGCCGAGGTCTTGCTCGATGCGGTCGCGCAGGTGACGGGCGTGCCAACCCCGTTCCCGAACGTGGCCCCGGGCACGCGGGCACTGCAGGTACCGGACGCCAAGAACAACCCCTACTTCCTGGCAGTCTTCGGCAAGCCGCCCCGGCTGATCACGGTCGACAGCGAGCGGACCGCCGAGCCCTCGGTCGCCCAGGCTCTGCACGCCATCAATGGGGAGACGATCAACCAGAAGCTGCGCGCGCCGGGAGGGCTCATCGACTCGCTGACGCGCCACGGGATCGCTGACGAGATGGCCTTGCGCCACCTCTACCTCGCCGCACTGGCCCGGGAGCCGCGCCCGGAGGAGATGCGCCGGATGGTGGCGGCGCTGGCGGAGAGCGAGGACCGACGCCAAGCCCTCGAGGATATCGCCTGGGCGATCTTGACCAGCAAAGAGTTCATGTTCAACCACTGAGATGAAAAGACACGGGAACGCATCGGGAATGGTCTGGTCGGTCGCGGTGCTCTTGGCACTGGTCGCAGGGGGGAGTGGGCAGGCCCCGTCGGGCCGGGCGGGCAAGGCGGTTCGGGCCGCCGTCAGCGCACTGGCCTTCAGCCCGGACGGGACGCGGCTGGCGCTCGGTCGGTACCGCGAGGTCGAACTGGTTGATCCCAAAACAGGACGCGTGACAGCGACCCTGGGGGGGGTGGTCAACCAGGTGCGCGGACTGGCCTTCAGCGCGGACGGGCAAGTCCTCATCGCCGGGAGCGGCAATCCCGGACAGTTCGGGGAGATCAGTGTCTTCGACGTGGCAAAAGGAATTGCCACACGGACGTGGCGGGGCCACCGGGATCACCTTACGGCGGTTGTCCTCGCGCCGGATGGGAGCACCATCGCCACGGCAAGTTACGACCGGACGATCCGGCTCTGGAATCCGGCGACGGGGGTGGAGCTGCGTGTCCTGCGCGACCATACTGACGCCGTCTTCGGCCTCGCCTTCAGCCCTGATGGAAAATTTCTCGCCTCGGCCAGCGCTGACCGGACCGTCAAGATCTGGGATCCGGCGACGGGTCGACGACTCTTCACGCTGAGTGATGCACTCGACGCCGTCAATGCGGTCTCCTTCGCGGCCGATGGGCGGACGCTCGCCGGCGCTGGTGCCGATCGCACCATCCACCTCTGGCAGATCGACGAGTCGGGAGAGGGGCGGCGGCAGCGCTCGCTGATCGCCCACGAGGACGCGATCATCGCGCTGACCTTCGCCCCCGACGGAAAGACGCTTGCCACCAGCGCTGGCGACCGCAGCCTGCGACTCTGGAACACGCAGACCCTCGTCGAGACCCTCGCGCTCGAGCCGCAGTCCGACTGGGCGCAGGCGCTCGCCTTCTCACCCGACGGGCAGTGGATCGCCGCCGGTCGCTTTGATGGGGCCTTCAAGCTCTATGCCACCACCCCTGGCCAGCCACGCCCGCGGTGAAGCACGGTGTGGCCCTGTAAGGAGAGATCTTCCATGAGCCAATCCAGACTCTTCTCCCTGCTGCTGCTGACCCTGGGGAGTGTGCTCCCGCTCGGAGCACAGGTTCCGCATCCGTACCTGACGACGATCAGTCCGGCAGGGGGGGCACGGGGCAAGACGGTGACGGTCATGATCGAGGGGGTCAACCTCAGTGGCGCGACGGCGATCCTCTTCGACAAGCCGGGGGCGAGTGGTGAAATCGTCCTCAACGCAGAGACAGCGCGGACCGAGCCGGGCCCCTCGACCGATCCGACGCGCCGCTTCGAGGGCGACCGAGCTGTTCGCAACCGCTTGCAGGTCAAGGTGACGATCGATCCCGCGGCGAGTCCAGGTGAGTACCAGTTGCGGTTGGTCACCCCACTCGGGACAAGCAGCGCCAGCCCCTTCCTCGTCGGCGCTCTCCCCGAGACGGTCGAGCGGGAGGAGAACGACCAGCCGAGTACGGCCCAGCCCCTGACTCTCCCGACGACGGTCGTCGGAGAGATGCAGACGGTCGGCGACCGCGACCACTTCCGCTTCAACGCGCGCACCGGACAGGAGCTGGTCTTCGAGGTGGTCGCCTCCGTCTTCGGCTCGCGGCTCGATGCCGTCTTGACCCTCACTGACCAGACCGGGCAAACCCTGGCGACCAGTGCTACCGCCCGGGGCCGGCGCGATGCCCTGCTCGCGCACCGCTTTGCCGAGTCTGGTCTCTACACCCTCCAATTGACCGATTACGAGCAGCGCGGGATGGGCAAGCCCAACGAGTTCGGCTACCGTCTCAACATCGGGGAGCTGCCGGTCATCACTGGCTGGTTTCCGCTTGGCCTGCGCCAGGGGACGAGCACGACGATCGCCCTCCGCGGCCACAACCTCTCGACCCGGCAACTGAAGCTCGACGCCCCCGTGCAAGATGATTGGAGCCCCGTCGTCTCCTACCGCCCCGATCGACCGAAGCAGATGGACGACCTGCCGATCGACGAGATCCGGCTGCCGCTCGGCACCACCCCGGAGGTGATGGCCACCGCGACCGCCAGCTCGCGCGCGACAGCTCAAGCCGTCACTTGGCCCGTGACGATCAACGGACAGCTCGACGCCGCCCCCGAGGCCTGGTACCGTTTCCGCGCCCGGCGTGGCCAGTCGCTGACCCTTGAGGTGGTCGCCGAGCGGTTCGGCTCGCCCCTCGACTCGGTAATCGAGGTCTACGACAGCCGCGGGCAGCTCGTCCCGCGTGCCCTGCTGCGCTGCGTCTTTGAGACGACCCAAACGCTCAACGACCGCGACTCGCGCTCACGGGGCATCCGCCTGCTCAGTTGGAACGGACTCCAGCCCGAGGACTACTTGCTGGTTGGAAACGAGCTGCTGCAGATCGAGGTCCTCCCCAAGGGGCCCGATGAGGACGTCTTCTTCAAGAACGTCAGTGGGCAGCGCATCGGCTTCCTCGACACCACCCCGGAAGCGCACGCCGTCAACACCCCGATCTACAAGGTCTCAATCCACCCCCCGGAGGCCGTCCTGCCTCCCAACGGCATGCCGCAGGTCAAACTCTACTACCGGAACGATGATGGCGGGCCGATGTATGGCAAGGACTCGCGCCTCGCCTTCACTGCGCCGGCCGATGGCGACTATCTGGTCCGGCTGCGCGACGTGCGCGGATGGAAGGGCGAGACCTTTGGCTACCGGCTGGCGATCCGGGAACCGCGCCCGGACTTCAGCTTGACGGTCGATCCGGAAAATCCCAACCTCCCCCCAGGCACGGCGGTCCCGATCCACGTCACCGCGTTCCGCTCTGAGGGGATGGAGGAGGAGATCGAGGTCGCCCTGCGCGATCTGCCCCCCGGCTACACCGCGACGACCGGGATCATCCGCGCTGGCATGGATCGCGTGACCCTCCTCCTCCGGGCTCCTGCCAATGCCGCTGGCGGGTTCTCCTTCCCGCTCCACCTCGAGGGGACGGCAATCGTTGCCGGCCGCCGCTTGGTCCGCGTCCCCCCCCTCCGTGGCCCCCTCGCCGTCGTCACTGTCACCAGCTCACCAGAGCTGACCGTGGCCACCGCCGAGTCCCGCGTCGAACTGGCCCCCGGGGGGAGTGCCTGGGTCACCCTCCGCATCCAGCGCCAACGCGGCTTTCAGGGGCGCATCCCCTTCGATATCCGCAACCTCCCCCACGGCGTCATCGTTCGCGATGTCGGCCTCAATGGCGTCCTCATCACCGAGGACGAGACGACCCAGCGATTCGAACTCTACGCTGAACCCTGGACCCGTCCCGTCAGCCAACCTGTCATCCCGATCGGCCGGATTGAGACGGCTTCCCCTCTCCGTTCCGAATTCCCGGCGCGTCCGTTTCAATTGGTCATACGGTAGGAAGGATAGGACGAATAGGACATCGAGGGCCGTTTCGTCCTATTCGTCCTATCCCTTTCCAAGAAAGTACCTCTGAACCTTGCGGCCATTGCTGAACGGGAATAGTATTCGCGGCATCAGAGAAACCGTATCTGCCGGGCCGTGACCTGTCAGTCCCGCAGATCCCCCCAACGATCAGAAATGGGAAAAAGGAGAGACACCTTGGCTACAAATCGTGGAGTCGCGTATATCGAGCCGGGCAAGGTTGAAATCAAATCGATCGAGTACCCCAAACTGCGGATGCCCAAGAGCGAGACGGATCCCTTTGGCGGCAAGGATGCTCCGCACGGAGTGATCCTCAAGGTTGTGACGACCAATATCTGCGGATCGGATCAGCATATGGTGCGCGGACGGACGACCGCGCCACAGGGTCTGATTCTTGGGCACGAGATCACCGGCGAGATCATCGAGAAGGGCAGTGATGTCGAGATGCTCGAGGTGGGAGATCTGGTGACCGTTCCGTTCAACATCGCCTGCGGACGTTGTCGGAACTGTCGTGAGGGAAAGACCGGAATCTGCCTGACGGTCAATCCGGCGCGGCCCGGTGCCGCCTACGGGTACGTCGATATGGGCGGCTGGGTCGGGGGCCAAGCGGAGTATGTCATGGTTCCCTACGCCGATTTCAACCTCATCAAGTTCCCCAATCGGGAAAAGGCGATGGAGAAGATTCGGGATCTGACGCTCCTCTCCGACATCTTCCCGACCGGCTTTCACGGGTGTGTGCAGGCGGGGGTCGGGCCAGGCTCAACGGTCTACATTGCCGGCGCCGGACCGGTAGGTCTGGCAGCGGCGGCCGGGGCGCAGCTGCTCGGTGCGGCGGTGGTGATCGTCGGGGACATGATTCCGGAGCGGTTGGCGCAGGCGCGCAGCTTCGGTTGCGAGACGATCGATGTCAGCAAGGTGACGAGCCTCGGGGAGGCGATCGCCGAGATCCTCGGCGAACCAGAGGTCGACAGCGCGGTTGACTGCGTCGGCTTTGAGGCACGCGGACACGGCGCCGACGCAGTAGTGGAGCGCCCGGCGACGGTGCTCAACTCGCTCCAGGAGATCGCGCGCGCGGGCGGTTCCATCGGCATCCCCGGGCTCTACGTCACGGGCGATCCCGGTGGAGTCGACGCCGCCGCCAAGATCGGCGCTCTCTCGATCCGCTTTGGTCTCGGCTGGGCAAAGTCCTGCTCGTTCCATACCGGACAGTGCCCGGTCCTTCGCTACAACCGCCAGCTGATGAAGGCGATTCTCCACGACAAGGTCCATCCGGCGAAAGCGGTCAATGTGACCATGATCAGCCTTGACGATGCACCAAAGGGATACAAGGACTTCGACCAGGGCGCAGCGAAGAAGTATGTGATCGATCCACACGCGACCGTCAAGTAGGGGGATCGCTAGAGCAGTAAGACAGACTGGGCCAAAGGGGATGGAGGAACGGAACGCTCACTTCTCAAAAGGCTTCGGCGGGCACGCTGCCGATTGCGCTTTGCCAGAAGGGAGCAAGCTGCCTCCGCGAGGGCAGTTGTTGGGTTGAAAGTCGCTTCCCAACTCTCCATTCCCCCTTTACCAAAGAGGAATTTCGCGATTCTGTAGGGGCAGACCTTGTGCCTGCCCCTTGTCTCGTTAGAAGGAGACGGGGGGCAACCACAAGGGTTGCCCCTACAAATCGAAATCGGCCCTTGGGTAACTTTCACAGCCAGCTTGGGGAGACCCGCGCACCCAGAATGCCAGCTCCTACT
>JBMUAP010000209.1:0-5925 GCA_049454155.1 Blastocatellia bacterium | reverse complement strand
TGATTGCTTGTTGGCCCGGCCCAGTTCCCAACCTTCTTCTCCGTAAGTAATTACTCCGAAGTAGGAAACTTGCCAAAGTAGTTCTAACCCGACCATGAAACTTTTTCAAGCGGAGGACAAAACGGGTAGAGAGCTGGAGCGAGAGATCCCGGCTCCGATGACGGTAGGCGACATCATCGACCGGGCGGCTCGACTCTACCGCCGACACGGACGGGAGCTCCTGCCCCTTGTTCTGCTGCCCAGCCTGCTCAGCTTCGTTGGATCGATCCTCTTCTCGATCGGGGTGAGCCATCTGCCGTTCGATGACAGGTCTGGAGAGGGACCCTCTCCAGATCTGCTGGTCTATGCCGGAGGGGGAGGGCTGCTCTATCTCTTCGGAAAAGGGGCCTTCTACGCCCTCCTCGGCGGTGCATCACGGTCCTTCTTCGATCAATTCTTTGCCGGGATCCCGTTTGCGCGAAGGGCCGTCTACCAGATTCTCCGCCAACGATGGCGATCCCTGATCGTCGCGCTGTTGCTCGGGATGGGAGCCGTCGCCGTCTTGCTGGCAGGAGGCTACCTGCTGATCGGAGTGGGACTGGTCATCGCCACAGAGCTCTGGGGGAGCTGGCCGTCGGCGATCCCAGCCCCCCTCCAATCGGCGTTGACCCTGCTGGCTGGGCTTCTCCTGGTGAGTCCCGTGCTGTGGCTGACCCTCGCCGTCTACAGTCGAATCGTCTATGTCCCGCAGATTCTGTTGGTCGAGGGGAGCTCCGCTCTCCGGGCGGTCGCCCGCAGCATCCGTTTCGCCCGTGGAGAGAGTCGGCGGATCGCGCCCTTGCTGGCCTTCTGGATCTACGGTGCCTGGTCGCTGTGGCTTCTGTTGATGGTACCCGCGGGATGGCTCACCTTCTGGTTGGGAGTGGAGGTCGACCTGCTTCGTTCCCTGCAACCATTCTCCACCGAGGGGCCGCTCTGGTACAGAGTCGCGCAACTGACGGCCGCCCAGATCAGCGAACTCTTCGTCGCGCCGCTGGCCATGCTTGGGTTCACCCTGCTCTACCTCGACACGCGAATCCGGCGGGAGGGCTTCGACATCCAGCTCCTCGCCGAGCGCTATCTTCCGATGCCGAACCTGCCTGAGACAGCGCCCCGCTTGGCGGGAACTGACTCGGAGAGGCGGACGTCTGCCACGGAGTCGACCCCGTATCCAACCGGAAGGCCTGTGCGACCACTTCGGCCCCCTGGGGCGGACGGGAGGCGTGATGGCTCATTCTGAAGAGAGGAAGGGACCATCGTGGCCCCCGGGAAAGTGGGGCCGCCAAGCCCGGGGAAAGTCCGTACGCCGGGGTTCGTGTAGTGCCCTGAGGTTGACTTGGCTGCTGCTGGCAAGTGCGCTGCTCTGTGGAGAGAGCCGTGCGCAAGGGGTTGGCCGGGACTCCCAGGTGGCGGAGTACCACTCCTGGCTGGGTCAGGTCGAGCAGGAGCTGCGCACCCTCGCGGGTTCTTCGGTACCCGCCTCCAAGCGGTCGGAGCGACTGCGCCGCCTGCCGTCATCCCTGCCGGGATCGTACGTTGGAGCGACCCCTCTGCCGTGGCGCACAGATTGGCTGAGCGAAGGCGTCGCGTCGATTCTACTGCTCCCGGAGGGCGAGACAGGGCAGCGACGCGCCGAGGTGCTCCAACTGGCGGACCAGACCGCCCGACTGCGGCAGATGATCTGGATAAACCCAGCTCGCGAAGCCGAAGACCAGACCGCACGGGCCCGCTTGGAGAGGGTCCTCGCCGATCCGGCGTATCAGCAGGTTCCCACGGAGGAGCCGGACGCTTGGCGGAAACTGTGGGGAGCGCTCCGTCTCCGCTTGGCCCACCTCCTCGACGATCTTCTCGGAGAAGACTGGAGAGGTCGCGTCAGCAGCAACACGATGGGAACCGATCCGCCCGTTACGTCGTCCTCCTTTCCCATCCTGCGGGTATTGATTGGATTTGGAGTGGGTGCCACTCTCCTCTTCAGTATGCGGAGGCTGTTGAGAGCGCGTCGCTCGGGGAAACGGTTCGGCCAATCTCGTGCTGAGCCGGGCACGCGCGAGGTGCTGGGGGAGATCCTTGCCGATGGGGTCCACCCTGATGAGCTGGTTGGGCAGGCCGATCGACTGGCTGGCGAGGAAGACTTCCGGTCTGCCATCCGCCTGATCTACTTGGCCACGCTGATTCATCTCGCGGACCTGGGAATGATCACGCTGCACCCGGCAATCTCCAACCGCGACTATCTCCAGTCGCTCCGTCACGAAGAGGAGCTGGCCTCCCTCTTCGTCGATCTGACGATCCGCTTTGAAGAGGCCTGGTATGGGAACCTCCCCACCGGCCACGCCGAGTACGAAGATTGCCGGCAGAGCTACACCACGCTCGCCGCCGCGGCCGGTCTCCGGCGAGAGGAGTCACGTCCATGAGCCGACGACGACTGGTCTCCCTCCTGCTCGGGTGCCTCTTGGCAGCCACGCTCATCGCTCTCAGTGCCACCCGGCTGCTGCTGCAACGCCCCAGCCAGCACCCGGATCGCCCCAATCGTTCGAGCTATCATGCCGGGCCGGATGGCTCACAGGCCTTCTATCAATGGCTCGGTGTCAGCGGCTACCAGGCACAACGGTGGCGCGATTCCTATCAGATTCTCGAAGAGGAGATGGGCCCCGCACTGCTGATCGTCATCGGCCTCTCCGCGTCGAGCGAAGTCCCCCTTCGCAGGGAGGAGGTCCGCTCCCTGCACGAGTGGCTGCGCCAGGGTGGCCGCCTGCTCCTTCTCAGTGAGTACCCTGCCATCCCTTTTGACGGGGTGCCCTTCGAGGTCATCTCCCCAGATAGCAGCCTCAGGCCGCTGGTGGGTCGAGAGGGAATTCAGGTCACTCCCAGCCAGCCGACGCGCCTGACCCGGGCCATTCGACAACTGGTCACTTCTCCCGACGCAACCCGACTCGTCCTCTCGCGCCCACGTCTCCTGACCTCGCTTCAACCAGGGCAGTTCCCAACCAAGAAGAGCGGACAGAAAGGGTACCAGGGGCGCGAGGGGGCGATTCCCTTCCTCGAAGCGCCCGTCATCCACGTGGAAGATGGAGCGGGAGCGCTCCTCGCCGATTTTCAAGCTGGAAGGGGACGGGTCATCCTCCTGACCGACTCTTCCCTCTTCTCAAATCAAGGGCTCTCCAAGGGAGATCACCTGCGGCTGGCACAGCACCTCATCGAAGAGCTGACGCGGGCACCGGAAGGGTCCGACTCGAAGCGCCCCCTCCCGATCCTCTTCGACGAGTATCATCACGGGTACCGCAGCGAACGAAACAACTTGCTGGCCTACTTCCAGGGAACCCCGACCATTTGGATCCTTCTGCAAGGAATCCTTCTCGGGACAGCACTGCTCTTCGTCGCGGGCAAGCGATTCGCGCGCCCGCTGCCCCGACGCACCTCAGATCGGCATTCCCCCCTCGAGTTTCTCTCCTCCATCGCCCGACTTCGTCAGGCAGCAGAGGCGCGCGATCTGGCGATCGAATCGATCTATCCTCGCTTCCGCCAATCGCTCTGCCGCCGCCTGCATTGTACGGTTCAAACCCCCAATGAGGAGTTGATCAGTCGGCTCACCGCACACCACGTCCCGATCCCGCCCCGGATTCTGCAGCTGTTGATTCTTGAAGCAGAACTTGTCCTCAACGGCCAACCCATCGATGATCGACGACTCCTGCGCCTCGTCCAACAGCTCCGCATTACCGCGCGGGCCTTCGCCCCCTTGCGGTCGGGCCGTGGCCGGAGACTGACTCTCTCTCCCTTCCCTGCTGGAGAAGAGAAACAGCGGATCGAATGATTCTTAGAGAAGCAATGGGTCTTGACAGGAGGAAGGAGCGAAGAAGCAGTCAACCACGAGCCCTGGTTTTTGTCGTCAGGGTAGAGGAGTGCTTCTCTCTCCGATCAGAAAGAGGGCAGGGTTTGTGAAAGGCAGGAGTATGTCGCGGAAGAGGCGGGAACCGGGCAAGGTCTTGACGCTTTCCGGAAGCAGGCTCCCCCTCACCGCACTGGAAGAGGGGGCCGTTCGGACCGAGTCTTGGCTTAGACCTTCTCGCCGTTGGCCCGCATCTTCGCCAACACCGTCTCAATTCCCAGCTTGTCGATCGTTTTGATCCCTCGCGGCGTGACCCGCAACCGGACCCAGCGGCCCTCACTCGGAACAAAGAAGCGATGGGACTGCAGGTTTGGCTCAAACCGACGCCTCGTCTTGTTGTTCGCGTGCGAAACATTGTTGCCGGTCATTGCCTTCTTGCCGGTCACTTGACATTTTCTTGGCATGATCGTCTCGTCTCCAATTCCAGGCCAATTCCTGGCTGATTTATCTATTGCCCGTGTGAACGTGTGAACGCTCTCGTTGAACTGCCCGATCGACTCCAAGGACATCGTCCCCGGCTTCCCTCTGCTTCGACAGACGCATTGGCCATCGAGAGGGGGACACACCAGAATCCGTCTGAACGAGCGAAATTTGGAGAGTACCACAACAAGAATCGAAAGGCGAGTCAGAAATCAGGCGCCGATCGATCCCGATCAGAAATGCCCTTCTGGCTGCACCCGGGCACGAGTTGAAGCCGTGTCGCCGCCTCGCTCGCAATGGGCAGGAAAAAAGAAGGGACTTGGCGGATCAATCGGGGACAAAGCGAGTAAGATGGTGGCATGGCTGACCGGGTCGAAGAGCTGCGGCGACAACTGATGGCCTCCTTGGAGGAGTCCTTCGAGGAAGTGCGCCCGGAGGGCGACGAAGTGATCGAGATCGGACGGATCTTCGATTGCGTCAAGCGCCTGCGGAGATCGATCGAAGTCGACCTTGCCAACGCGAGCGACCCGTCCACTCGTGGAGTGTCGCTCGACGGGAGACCGATACCCGACCTGTCGCCGCTGGCGACGGACCTGCACGTCTACCTCGACCAGATCCTCCAGCAACGGATTGAGCAGCAGATTCTTGGGTTGAAGAGGCGGGCGGAATGTGACCCGTTGACCGGCCTTCGCCACCGTGCCGCCTTCGAGGCGAGGGTTCGAGATGACATCTCTTCCACCCGGGAGACAGCTCGGCCGTTTCTCCTGATTCTTTTTGACTTGGACCGCTTCAAATCGGTCAACGACCGATTTGGCCATCCCGCCGGGGATCGATTGCTGATCGAGATGGGGGAGCTGCTCCGGACCTCCCTGCCGGAGAGCGACGAAGCGTTTCGGATCGGTGGAGACGAGTTCGCGATCCTTTGTCGGGATGCACGGTCGAGTGTGGGAGAGCGGATGGCAGAGGAGCTGAATATCCAGATGCAGATCCTCGCTGAGCGGCGGGGCTGGATCGAAGCGGGTCAACTCAGTTGGGGCATCGCCGTCTATCCCGATGACCTGCTCGAGGCGAGAAAGCCATCATCAGGTCTCCCAGGGGCCCGGCATGGACGGGAAGACTGCCTCGAGGACGAGTTCGAAGTCTTGATTCGCCTCGCCGATCAACACCTCTACGAATGCAAGGCAACCCGCCGGACCGGTGGGAGACCCATCCTTTGAATGACCGCCTTCCCTGAGACCTGGGAAGGTCAGACGGAGACCACCTCAATCTCTGGATCAACCTCTTCCCGCAACATATTTTCGATGGCGTAGAGGGTCCCGCTGACCGAGCTGGGACAGCTGCCACAAGCCCCTTGGTAGTGGATCATCAGACGGTGATCGTGATACCCGACGATCTCGAGTCCGCCCCCGTCTCCGGCCAGACCGGGGCGAACCCGCTCATCCAGGACTTGATTGATGCGATCGAGAACCGGATCAGCCCCCGGGACATAGGCAGGGGCCACCGACGACGGCGGTGGGGCATCCTTGACCGATGGAGCGGAACGAATGGGCTCGGCCAGCCGCTTGAGCAGACTCTCCCACTCCACCGCCTCCTCCTTGTTGATG
>JBMUAP010000208.1:0-5928 GCA_049454155.1 Blastocatellia bacterium | reverse complement strand
GATCGAGGACATTCCACGCAGCTCCCAGAGGACTCGGCCGTTGGCGGGATCATAGGAGCGCACGACCTTGGTACCGGGGACGATCAGTTCCGTGCGACGGTCGTTGCGCCAGACGTAGGGGGTCGCCCAGTTGGTGCCGGCTTCGCGTTCGACTCGCCAGAGCGTGCGCCCGGTGGCGGCATCAAGGGCGAACAGCGAAGAGGCTTCATCGTTATCGTTGAGAAGAAAGAGCTGCTTGCCGTGGAGGACGGGCGAGGCAGCGGTCCCCCACCCAAAGCGGGTCTTGCGCGGCTCAACGGGGAGGTTCCAGAGCGGCTTGCCGGCCATATCGAAGCAGTAGAGGCCGACATTTCCGAAGAAGGCGTAGAGGCGCTTGCCATCGGTGACGGGAGTCTCCGAGGCATAACTGTTCTTGAGGTGACGGGAGGACTTGACCGGACCACGCGCCGCTTCGCGTTCCCACCGGATGCGCCCTGTCCGGCGATCGACCGCATAGACCATCCAACGATGCTCTTCTTTGGGAAGGTCGTAGCGCTCGCCCCCGAAGTAGAGCCCCTTCTTCGGACTCTCGACGGCTCCTTCGGTGATGACGGTGGTGAGGAAGACCTGATCGCCCCAGACGATCGGAGAGGACCAGCCCATTCCAGGAATCGGTGTCTTCCAGGCGACGTTCTGGGTCGGACTCCACGTCTCTGGCAGGTTGGCATCCTCGGCGGCTACGCCCGTGGAGTCCGGTCCCCGAAACTGTGGCCAATGGTCATTCCCGCTGCTCGCCGCACTTCCAGGCCAAGAGAGTGGCAATGAGGTGGGGAGAGCCAAGCCCCAGGCCGCCATCAAAGCGAGACTGACGGCCATGAGGGTGCTCATCCATCGAACGCGTCTCGGCTGGGTCGACATGATCATCTCCTTTTGCGGGAAAGCCGTGGCCCCACCGGATCCGATGTCGACGGTCCGCTGGGGCCAGCGAAGGTTTGGTTGGGAAAGGCCGGCGCGGCCTTCCTTGATCAGCGGCTCTTGCCCTGATCGGCGACGGCCTGGGTCGCCTTGGCGATCGCCTCCGGGTCCCCGAGATAGTAGTGCCGAATCGGGGTCAGGTTGGCGTCCAACTCATAGACGAGGGGGATCCCGGTGGGGATATTGAGCCCAATGATCTCCTCATCCGAAATCTGGTCGAGATACTTGACCAACGCGCGCAGGCTGTTCCCGTGAGCGGCGACGATCACTTGGCGACCCGAACGGACCGCTGGCGCGATCTGCTCGTGCCAGTATGGGAGCATGCGCGCAACGGTGTCCTTAAGACACTCGGTCAACGGCAGCTCCTCGGAGGAGAGCGACTGGTAGCGCGGGTCGCGCCCCGGATGGCGCTCATCCTCCAAAGCAAGCGGGGGAGGAGGCGTGTCGTAACTGCGGCGCCAGATCCTCACCTGTTCGTCCCCGAACTGGGCGGCCGTCTCCGCCTTGTTGAGCCCCTGGAGGGCCCCATAGTGGCGCTCATTGAGACGCCAGGAGTGCTCGACGGGAATCCACATCCGATCGAGTTCTTCGAGGATGATCCAGAGAGTCCGGATCGCCCGCTTGAGAACCGACGTGAAGGCGAGGTCGAATTGGAACCCTTCGGCCTTCAAGACCTGACCCGCGGTGCGCGCTTCGCGCAACCCTTGCTCGGAGAGGTCGACATCGGTCCATCCGGTAAACCGGTTCTCCCGGTTCCAATCGCTCTCTCCGTGACGAACAAGCACAAGTTTATACATGAATGGCAATCTCCTCTCAATAATCACTCTGCCGTCGTCAGAACGGCGAGTTGGCGGGCATCCAGAACGCGCAGCTCGCGCCCTCCAGCTCCCACGGGATCCGGCGAAAAGAGCTCGTCGAGGGAGGGAGCATTCTCCGGCTTGTGTTCGTGAGCGTGATAGCTCGATCGAACCAGCGGTCCCGATTCGACATAGCGGAAGCCCATCTCCAAGCCGACCCGCTTGAAATCGGCAAACTCTTGCGGGGTGTAGTACCGCTCGACGGGGAGCCGCCGCTCGGCGGGCTGGAGGTACTGCCCGATGGTCAGGATGTCGCAGTCGGTTGCCCGCAGATCCCGCATCGTCTGGAGGACCTCTTCGTTCGTCTCTCCGAGCCCGACCATGATCCCCGATTTGGTGAGCATGCCGCGCCCTTCCGCGTCACGGCGGGCGGCGGCACGGCGCAGCAGCTTCATCGTCCATTCCTCGTAGCGCGCGTGGGGGCGGACGCGGTGATAGAGGCGCGGGACGGTCTCGGTATTGTGGTTGAGGACGTCGGGCTTGGCATCGAGGACGATGTCGAGGGCCTCGTCGTTCCCTTCGAAGTCAGGGATGAGGACCTCGATCTTGCAGGCAGGATTGATCTGCCGGACAGCTTGGATGGTCTCTGCCCAGTGGGCGGCCCCCCCGTCTGTCCGATCGTCGCGATTGACGCCGGTGATGACCGCGTGCTGGAGGTTGAGCTTCTGGACCGCCTCGGCGACGTGCAACGGCTCGGCCGGATCGAGCGGCTTCGGCTCTCCTTTGCTGACCGCGCAGAACCCGCAACGCCGGGTACAGACGTCTCCCGCGATCATGAAAGTGGCCGTCCGGTTGGTCCAACATTCGTAGATGTTCGGACAGCGCGCCTCCTGGCAGACTGTGTGAAGCGTCAGGTCGTTGACCATTCGCCGGACTTCCAGGAAGTCTTCTCCCATCTGGAGGCGGATCTTGAGCCACTCGGGTTTGGGTAACTTCTCTTTAAGCGATCGCATGGTGAAACTCCTGTAGGTGAGACAGGGCGAATCGGTCCGACTCGTCCTATCCCTCCGATCCTTCATTGAACTCACCCTCCCAGCGGGCAATCACGGCGGTTGCCATACAGTTGCCGATCACATTCGTCGCGGTGCGGGCCATATCCATCAACTCATCGACCCCCAGAATCAGGGCAATCCCCTCGAGGGGCAGTCCAAACTGCGCCAACGTCCCGGCGAGGACGACGAGGGACGCCCGCGGCACGGCCGCAATCCCCTTCGTCGAGAGCATCAGCGTCAACAGGATCAAGAGCTGTTGCCCCAGCGACAACTCGATGTTCGAGGCCTGCGCGACGAAGACGGCGGCCAAGGAGAGGTACAAGGTCGATCCATCGAGGTTGAAGCTGTACCCCATCGGGAGGACGAAGCTGACGATTCGACGCGGCACCCCGAGGCGCTGCATATTCTCCATCGCCAAGGGAAAAGCCGACTCACTGGATGTCGTCGTAAAGGCGAGGAGGGCAGGTTCTTTGACCAGTCGAATGAACTTGCGCAACGGCAGCCGGATCAGCAGGGCGACCGCTCCCAAGACCACGACAATGAAGACGATCAGGGCACCATAGAGCGTCAGGATCATCAGCGCCAGGTTCTTGAGAACACCCAGTCCCTTGCTCCCGACGGTCACCGCCATGGCCGCCCCGACCCCCCAGGGAGCGAAGTGCATGATGTTGCTCGTAAACTTGAACATTACCTGGGAGAGGGATTCGCAGAAGTCGAGCATCGGTCGCCCCTTCTCCCCGATGGCCCCGAGCGCAACCGCGAAGATGAGGCTGAAGACGACGATCTGGAGAACATCATTCTCGGCCATCGACTTCAAAAGGCTCGTCGGAAAGATCGAGACGATGTGGTCCTGGGCCGTCATCTTGGACGCCCGACCAGCGATCTCCTGGGCCTCGACGCTCTGCTCGGCGGGGAGATTGACCCCGATGCCGGGCTTCGTCAGATTGACCGCTCCCAGCCCGATGAAGAGCGCGAGAGTCGTGACAATCTCGAAGTAGATCAGCGCCTTGAGCCCGATCCGACCGATCTCCTTGATCGTGCCCGCACCGGCGATCCCGACTACCAGAGTCGAAAAGAGGAGCGGAGCGATGATCACCTTGATCAGGCTGAGGAAGATCCGGCTCAGGACTCGCACCCATTGGATCACCTGCTCCTTGAGATGCGGCTCATCATCGAAGAAGGTGTGGATCAAGCCCCCAACCACTACCCCGAGCGCCAGCCCGAGAAAGATCTGCTTCGTCAGTGAAAGGCGGAATGTTGTCATGGTCTTACCGGCGAATGTGGGGCAGGTTGCCGTGAATCTGAAACCGGGAGTGGCTCCGACAGAGACGCTCCCGACGGAATGTCGCACCGTTCCATCTGACGGCCAAAGACGTCACCGAAGTGGCTCACCACTTGGTCGATGACCACCGCCGGGTCGACCGGGCGACCCAACAACCGCTCCAAGGAGGTCACCCCGTGATCCCGAATTCCGCACGGAACGATCAGTCGAAAGTAGTCAAGGTTGGTGGTGACGTTGAGCGCGAAGCCGTGCATCGTCACCCAGCGGGAGACGCGAATGCCCAGCGCCGCCAGCTTCTCGCCATTGACCCAGACACCGACGTGGGGATTCTGTTCATCGTGTCTCCCCGCTTCGACGCCGAAATGGGCAACGGAGCGAATGATCACTTCCTGAAGATCCCGCACGTAGCGGCGAATATCGCAACGGTCCGGGGAGAGGTTGAGAATCGGATAGCCGACCAACTGCCCCGGACCGTGATACGTAACGTCTCCGCCGCGTCCCGTTTCGTGCAACTCGACACCCAGCTCGGCGCGACGCTCGGGCGGAACGAGGACGTTGCCCCACTCCGCGGCACGCCCGAGCGTGATGACGTGGGGATGTTCGAGGAGGAGGAGCGTGTCCGGGATCTCCTCCCGTTTGCGCTGCTCGACAAGCCGCCGCTGGAGTTCGTGCGCCTCGCCATACGGGAGGCGCCCAAGCGCGTGAACGTGGCAGATCCTCATAAAGAAGCCCCCGATTGAGCCCCCTGAGCCGCTCTTCCCCGATCAGACCAAGGTCGAAAAGTCTGTCGTCTCGATCGTCTGGCGGATGTGGGCAAGAAACTGATCCCCCACCGCGCCATCAATGATCCGATGATCAAACGAAAGGCTCAGCATGCTGATGTGGCGGATGGCAATCGCGTCGCCCTCTGGCGTCTCGACGACCCAGGGGCGCTTGTGGATCCCTCCAACGCCGAGAATCGCCAACTGTGGCTGATTGATGATCGGTGCCGCAGTGAATCCTCCGAAGAGGCCGAAGTTGGTGATGGTGAAGGTTCCGCCGGCTACTTCATCCGGCTTGAGCTGTTTGGCTCGTGCCCGGGTGGCCAGATCCTGAGAAGACCGCGCCAGCCCGACCAGGCTGAGCGCATCGGCCTGTTTGATCACCGGCACGATCAATCCCCAATCGAGCGCAACCGCCATGCCGACGTTGATGTCCTGTTTGTAGATGACATTCTCCTGATCGGCCGAGGCGTTGACGATCGGAAAGGCCTTGAGCGCGTCGACCACCGCCTTGATGATGAACGGCATGAAGGTCAACTTCGTCCCATTGCGCTCCTCGAAGCTCTTCTTGACCTTCTCCCGCAGGCGGGCGACATTGGTGAAATCGACCTCGAAGAAGGTGGTGACGTGGGCCGATGTCCGTCGACTGGCAAGCATGTTCTCGGCGATCCGCCGCCGCATGGTCGACATCGGTTCGATGCTGACGCGCTCGCCGGCAGTGTAGGCCGGGACGACAGGAACAGGAGGCGGAGCTGGCGCAGGTGCTGGCGCGACAACCGGAGCCGGAGCCGCAACTGGAGCCGGAGCGGGACTTGGAGCAGCGGTCCGCTGATCGATGTACTGGAGAATATCCTCTTTGGTGACCCGTCCGCCGATCCCGGTTCCGGTCACGGCGTGCAGATCGACGCCGTGCTCGCGGGCGATGTTGCGAACGAGCGGAGAGGAGCGGACCTCCTTCGGCTCGGCGGCCTCTTGCTGAGAGACGGCTGGGGCGACCGGCGGGGCCACCGGTGGGGGGGGGGGAGTTGGAGCGGCAGCGGCAGCGGGAGCCGGAGCGCCGGCTGGGGCCGGGGCCTCGGCCC
>JBMUAP010000207.1:0-5930 GCA_049454155.1 Blastocatellia bacterium | reverse complement strand
TCTGGAGAGAGGAAAGAGAAGGAGGGATCATGCTCTTCTGTCCACGCTGTGCGATGCAACAGTCGGAGACGACCAAGTTCTGCCGTGGTTGTGGGTTGTCGATGACGGAGGTGGTTCAGTACGTGCAGAGCGGCGGGAAGACGGGACTTCCTGCATCGATCCAGGGGCCGATGGATACCTTCGATCGCGTCTACAGGGTGGCGGAACTTCATGGCTCCAAAAGCGAGGGGAAATCGTCGGTGCTCTCCGGCCTGATCCGACTCCTCCGTTCCGCCTGGTACGTGTTGGGCCCACGCCAGAAGAAGACCCTCGCGATTCTGGTGACGGTCCTGTCGACGCCGATCTTGGGTGTACTGGGCGCGGATGACGAGTTGATCGGTCTCTCCGCGCTCCTTTCGCCCCTGGTCATCATCTTTTGGTTCTTCTACTTTCGGAATCAAGCACGACAGCAGGTGAGTACGGCCGTGCCAGAACTCCAGAGAGGAGCGCCATTATTCCCTCCTGCGGCATCTCTACCGCTTCCTTCCCCAAATGAACTGCGACTCTCCGAACCCCCTCGGGAGCAGACCCATCCATTTCCTGGGTCCGTTCCCAGCGTCGTCGAGGACGAGACGCGCCGGTTGTAACCGTTTCAGGGATCGTCCATCCTCCATTGGGCCAACCAGGAGCAGCAGGAGATTGCCGACTTGCCCCTTCCCCTCCTGGTCAACACAGAGAAAGAGGATGAAGTGACCAAGCACGAAGCGTCTTCTACGGAACATCGAGTGATCGATGTGGCACGGGTGATTCCGTTGAGTCCATCCGCTGAGGAGTGTCTGGCGCTGCGGGAGAGTCTGCAGCGGCCAATGCCCGAGATCCCCACCCGCTATTTTTATGACGATTCAGGCAGCGCAATCTTCGAGCGGATCACGGAGCTGTCGGTCTACTACCAGACACGCACCGAGATCGGGATCCTTGAGCGCAATGCGCCGGCGATCATCGAGGCGACAGCTCCGCGCCATATCGCCGAGCTGGGCAGCGGTGCCGGGCGAAAGATCCGGTTGCTCTTCGACGCGTGGGGAGATCGTCGCCGGCGTGGGTTCTGTACCATGCTCGACGTCAATGAAGTCTTTCTTCGACAATCGATCGAGCGGCTGGAGCAGGACTACCCGGGATGTCAGTACCGCGGAGTCGTCGGGGACTTTACACAGGATCTCGACCGGCTGGAGCCCTCGGGCCATCGCCTGGTGGTCTTCTTCGCCGGTACAATCGGGAATCTCTTGCCAGATGAGCGACGACTCTTTCTGGGCAGATTGGCGGGGACGATGGAGTCGACCGACAGCGTGCTGATCGGCGTCGATCTGGTCAAGGAGAGGTCGCGCGTGGAAGCCGCTTACAACGATTCCGAAGGCGTCACCGCGGCCTTCAATCGCAATATCTTGTCGGTGCTCAACCGGCGATTTGACGCCAATTTTTCGCCGGAGGAGTTTGGGCATCGGGCCTTTTACGACCCCGTCAATGCCTGGATCGAGATGCGGCTGGTTGCAGCAAGAGACTTGGTCGTCCAGATTGGAGCGCTGGGGATGACGTTGCGCCTGGCCGCAGGGAGTGAAATCCGGACGTAGGTCAGCTGCAAGTTTACCCGGGAATCGCTGACAATAGCGACAGCGGAGGCGGGACTGCACATCGAGGGGTGGTACAGTGACCCGGAGGAACTCTTCGCGCTCGCATAGCTGAGAAGGCGAGGGATCTGATGAGAGGCGCGACCAGCCAGGAGTTTCGTGATTGGTTCGAGGTGGTGTGGCAGCGTTCGGATGAGCTGTTCGCCCTCATTCCCGAGCGCCAATGGCTTGAGCGACCGATTGCCCTCCGCCATCCATTCCTCTTCTACCTTGGTCATTTGCCGGCATTCGCGTGGAATCAGATCTGTCGTGGAGTTCTGGAGGCCGGGCCTCTCGATCAACACCTCGACCAGCTCTACGAGCGGGGAATCGACCCGGAAGATGAGACGGCCGTCGCGGCGCTCTCGACCGATCACTGGCCAACAGTCGCGGAGACGCTCGACTACCGGGACAAGGTCCGTCGCGCCATCACCGAGTCGATCGACGAGGTCCTCTCGCGGGAAGGGGATCTGCTCTGCGATCGTGGGCGGGTCCTGCACCTCGTCATCGAGCACGAACTGATGCATCATGAGACGCTGCTCTACCTGCTGGCGGCAGCTCCTTCCGGGATGACGACACGCCCATCACGTGTGGCAGCCCCGCTAAGCGGCGCTGGAGAAGCGGCGGATATGGTGTCCATTGGTGCCGGCCAGGTCACGATCGGTGTCGAATGGGAGGATCTAGACTTCGGTTGGGATAACGAGTTTGGCCAACTGGTTGTCGATCTCCCGTCCTTTCGGATCGACTCGCTCCCGGTACGCAATTCCGACTGGTATTCATTTTGGCGGCGCGCAGGGGATGCCTCCCTCTTTCCCCAAGCCTGGATCCGCGACGGGGAGGAGCTGCTGGTCAAGACGGTCTTTGGCCCCGTGCCATTCGAACTGGCGGAGGGCTGGCCGGTACAGGTCTCGGGTGATCAGGCAAGACGTTATTGCGCTGCGCAAGGTGGCCGACTGCCGACAGAGGCCGAATTGTACCGTGCCGCCTATACGACACCGGCTGGCGAGGTCCGTCGCTACCCTTGGGGAGATGAGCCACCAGCGCCACCACACGGCTGTTTCGGCTTTGCGGGATGGTCTCCAGCGCCGGTGGGCAGCGCGCCGGCCGGGATGAGCGCGTGGGGCGTCGAGGAGCTGGTCGGCAACGGCTGGGAGTGGACCTGCACCCCCTTTCGGCCCCTCCCGGGGTTTGTGCCCTGGGCAAGGACCTATCCAGGCTACTCGGCAGACTTTTTCGATGACGCGCACGACGTCGTCTTCGGCGCATCTTGGGCGACCGACGTCAAACTGCTGCGCCCGAGCTTTCGCAACTGGTACCGACGGAACTATCCCTATCCGTTCACAAGTTTTCGAGTGGTGAGAGCATGATTGAGCTGTTGAATGTCACCAAGCGGTACGGCGGACAGACAGTGGTCGATGGTGTCTCATTTCTGGTCGATGCCGGCGAGACGCTGGTCCTCTTGGGTGGGTCGGGTTCAGGGAAGACCACGACCCTCAAGATGATCAACCGCCTGGTCGAACCAGATTCAGGCAAGATTCTTGTTGAGGGGATGTCGGTTGCGGAGACCCCGCCACCTCAGCTTCGTCGACGAATTGGATATGTCTTTCAGCGGCTCGGGCTCTTTCCACACCTGACGGTCGCGGAGAATATCGGAATGACACCGACGTTGATTGGCTGGGAACCGCAGCGGATCAAGGAGCGAGTCGAATCGCTGCTCGAACTGGTTGAACTCGATCCAGTGGCGATGGCCCGGCGACTGCCGCACGAACTCTCGGGTGGGCAGGCGCAGCGAGTGGCGGTCGCGCGAGCCCTGGCAGCGGAACCGCCGGTACTGCTCCTCGACGAGCCGTTTGGCGCCTTGGATGCGCTGACGCGCGAGCGGCTCCAGGAGTCCTTCTGTCGGATCCGTCAGAAGCTGGGATTGACGGCGGTCTTCGTCACGCACGATCTGGTCGAGGCGATGACGGTCGGGGATCGTGTGGCAGTGATGAAGGAGGGGCGACTGTTGCAGTTGGGAGAGGTCGCGGATCTCGCCGCGAACCCAGCGGAGCCGTATGTGGAGGAGCTGCTTGCCGCGCCGCTGCGACAAGCCGCCTTGGTGACGGCGAAGCTGCGAGGGCAGAGGGCATGAAGGACCAGCTCGATCTGCTGCCTGGATTTCTCGCCGCGCACCTGGGACTTTCGCTCGTGGCACTCGCGCTGGGCATCGTCATCAGTGTCCCGATGGGAATCCTCGTGACACGGTATCGGCGGCTGGAAGCTCCGGTCGTGGGATCGGCAGGGGTGCTGCAGACGATTCCAAGCCTGGCGCTGCTGGCCTTCATGGTACCGACGTTGGCGGCGCTGGGCGTACCGAGCATCGGGTATCTGCCGGCACTGATCGGGCTTGCCCTCTATAGCCTGCTGCCGATCTTGCGCAACACCGTCACGGGGCTCTCCGGCGTCGATCCGGCCGTGATCGAAGCGGCGCGGGGAGTCGGCATGACGCCACGGGAGTCGCTGCTGCGCGTCGAGCTGCCGCTGGCCCTGCCGGTGATCGTCGCTGGGATTCGGACTTCGGCCGTCTGGACGGTCGGTACGGCAACCCTCTCGACCCCGGTTGGCGCACCCAGCCTCGGCAATTACATCTTTGGCGGACTCCAGACTCGCCACTATGGGGTGGTCCTCTTGGGGTGCGTCGCCTCTGCCGCGCTCGCCCTGACCATGGACGGCCTCGTCCAACTGCTCATGCGGGGAATTGTGCAGCGCCAACGGCGCCTCACCTGGTTAGGCCTCATGGGGTTTGTCATCCTCGCGGTCTATGCGGCAGCGCCCATCGTCAGATCGGCGGTTGGGCGCGCCAATCGCCCGGTCATCATCGGGGCGAAGACTTTCACAGAGAGCTATATCCTCGCGCAAGTGTTGGCAGAACAGGTTCGCCGCCAAACCAGCTTTCCGGTGCAAGTCCTCGAATCGATGGGGTCGACCGTCGTCTTCGACGCCTTGGCCAATGGGCAGATCGATGCCTATGTCGACTACTCTGGGACCCTCTGGTCGACCGTCCTCAAGCACGGCGATCCTCGACCCGATCGCGAGACACTGTTGAGTGAGTTGACACGCGAACTCAAAGAGAAGCACGGGATCTCAATCGTCGGGCGCTTTGGCTTCGAGAACACCTATGCGCTCGCCCTCCGTCGCGACGACGCGCAACGGCTCGCTGTAAGGCGAATTGGCGATCTTGGTCCTCACGTTGGGAAGCTGCGGATGGGGGGCGATTATGAGCTGTTTCAGCGCTCTGAGTGGAGAGCGATCCTCTCGACCTACCGTCTCTCCTTTGCCGAGCAACGGGTTATGGACCCCTCGCTGATGTATGAGGCCATCCGAACGCGACAGGTCGATGTCATTGCCGCCTACTCAACCGATGGTCGAATCGCCGCCTATGATCTGCTGACGCTCGAGGATGACCGCGCGGCGCTGCCACCGTACGATGCCGTCCTCTTGGTGGGGGAGAGGTTGCTGCGGGAGCGTCCGCAGGTGGTCGGGGCCTTGCGCCAATTGTCAGGTCGCATCGATCTCGCGACCATGCAACAGCTCAATCGGCAGGTCGATGAAGAGAAGAAGACACCCGCCGAAGTGGCGAAGCAATTTCTCGACGCAGAAAAGAGGAGACGGCCAAGTCGAGTGGCCGAGTAGCCCCCCCCCTTCCACTCGGTCAGCCGATAGGGGATGGATCGTCTCGATCTTTCCGCGCTTCGTCCTTGTGCCGGGGGCCATTCGCCTGCCCATCGAGATCAACGGCCAGCCGATTTTTGCGACAACCGGTAGAGATGGGTCCGGGTGCGCACGTAGAGTGAGTCTCCCGCTGCTGCGGGCGACGCGAGACATCCGTCGGCGAGCCGGTTCTCTGCCACCGACAGAAACTTGCGACCGGGCTGGAGGACGGTGGCTTTCCCCTCTTCGTCGAAGAGCCAGATGTGGCCATCGGCATAGATGGGGGAGGCCGAGAACTCCCCGCCGACCCGCTGCAGCCAGACCGTCTGCCCCGTTTTGGCATCGAGGCAACTGGCGATTCCGACGTCGCTGATCATGTAGAGCAGGTCGTCGATCAGCAGGATCGAGGGCTTGTTCGAGACGCTCCGACGGTGTTTCCAGGCGAGGTGGGTCTCAGTAATGAGACCTTGCCCCCCAGTTCGCACCGCGAAGAGCTGCCCTGTCGAGAACCCCGTCGGAAAGAAGATCATGCCCAGTCCCAGCACGGGGCGCGTACTGGCGGAGAACTGGCCGTGCTCCTCGACGCGCCAGAGCTCGCGG
>JBMUAP010000206.1:0-5939 GCA_049454155.1 Blastocatellia bacterium | reverse complement strand
CCCTCGCCGTCGTCGGGCTCAATAGCCGTGGCGCGGCGCTGGCCAGCAGCATGGTCGAGCTGGGCGATGTCGACATCGCCTACCTCTGCGATATCGACCAGTCTGTCTTCGAGAAGATTTCCAAGCGGATGTCCAGCGAGGCCGCGTGGAAGGGGCAGTCCCCGAAGATGGTCACCGATCTGCGGCGGGCGCTGGAGGACAAGGCGGTCGACGGGGTCGTCATTGCCACGCCGGATCACTGGCACGGGCCGGCGACCCTGCTCGCTTGTGAAGCGGGGAAGGATGTCTACGTCGAGAAGCCGGCTTCGCACAATCTGCGCGAGGGGCGGTGGATGGTCGAGGCCGCCCGTCGCCACCAGCGGATTGTCCAGCACGGGACGCAGTATCGCAGCTTCCCGGTCTACCATGCGGCGCACGCCGCGATCCGCGAGGGGAAGATCGGGCGCGCCTTGATGGCCAAGGCTTGGGACATCCAGCTCCGCGATGACATCGGCCGTCGCCAGGACAGCCCTGTCCCGGCTGGGGTTGACTTCGACACTTGGACCGGGCCGGCCCAGATGTTGCCGTTCAACCTCAACCGCTTTCATTACAAGTGGCACTGGAACTGGAACTATGGCACGGGCGACGTTGGCAACGATGGCGTCCACCAGGTCGACATCGCGCGTTGGATGCTCGATGTCGAAGTGCCGACGAAGGTCTCGGGCAGTGGCCGCAAGGTCTTCTTCGCCGATGACCAGGTGACGCCCGACACGGCCAACCTCACCTTCGATTACGGAGAGAAGGCGATCCTCTTCGAGATGCGGATCTGGAACCCCTACGGGATGGAAGGCCAGGAGAATGGCGTGGCCATCTACGGCACGGAAGGGGTCATGCACATTGGCCGCTGGACGACTCCGGCCGGCCGACGCTTCGGCTATCGCACCTACGATCGCCAGCACCGCCTGGTCCACGAGGAGTTGGTCAACGCCGAGAACTGGCATTCGCGCAACTTTGTCGACTGCATCCGCAGCCGCAAGGCGCCGAACGCCGAGATCGAGATCGGCCACCGCTCGTCGTTGCACGCCCACCTTGGCAACATTGTCATCCGGACGGGCCGCAACCTGACCTTCGATCCGCAGCGGGAGACGATCGCTGGGGATACTGAGGCGACCGGGCTGCTCGGCCGCACCTACCGCGCCCACTGGGGAACGCCCAAGGCGGCAGGGATCAACGGTGGGCGCGGTTAGCCGCCCCCTCTCAGTTTGTGCACACAGTGTGAGAAGCTGATCATCCCCAGACGCACCGCTCTCCGGATTCCGATCCGAGGCGGTGCGTCTCTTCGTCTGGGGACCGGGGGAGATTGCCTTGTCGGGGATGGCAACGTACACTACGCCGGATTTGAATTCACAGAGGGGAGTGCAGAGATAAGGTGAGCCAGAATCGTGGGGTGGATTGGGTGGGGTTGGGTCTGATCTTGGGAGTACTTCTGAGTGTTGGGGGGGAGGCGTCGGCGCAGCAGCCCCCAGCAGCGAAGCCGGCCACGCCGGCCAAGCCGAGTGAAGCGGCACGCCAAGAGGCGCCGGAGGGGAGTGCCGGGCAGACACCACAAGCACAGCGGACGCAGCTCAATCTGTTGGGCCAGACCGACACCGCCTCTGGAGAGAGTCGTCGCAACGAGAACGTCCAGTTCAACCTCATCGACAACAACGCGCTCCGGGAACTCAATCTGCGGGTCGGAACGACGGCGACCCCGGTGGCGGAATTCAGTGCGACACGGACCTACTTTGGTGCCGAGTATGGGGTGCCGCCGGCTCCCCTGGTCCATCTGCCGTCACGGCAGGCGCGCGGCTTCCACGGGCGCCTCTTCGAGACCCACAACAACAGCATCTTCAGCGCACGCGCCTTCTTTCAGGTGGGGAAGGTCCTCCCGGCCCGTGAGAACAACTATGGGTTTTCGGTTGGTGTCCCCCTCGCGGAACGGACGCACCTCCTCATCGAGGCGGGGCAGCAGAAGGTCCGCGGGATGGTCAACGGCAATGTCTTGGTGCCGAAGCTCGACGAGCGGACGCCGCTGGCGACCAACCCGGCGGTGCGCGCGGTCATTGCGCGCTACCTCGCTGCCTTCCCGGCCGAGCTGCCCAACCGGACCGACATTGACCCCCGTGCGCTCAACACCAACGCGCCGCAGCGGATCAATACCGACAACGCCAGCGGTCGGCTCGACCATCGCTGGGGCGCGCGCGATCAACTGGCCTTGCGCTATGCCTTTACCGGACAGGTCGTCAACCCCTTCCAGCTCGTGGCGGGGCAGAACCCGGACACCTTCCTCAAATCGCACCAGGCGCGTGCCACCTGGACAAGAAACTGGAGTCCCCGAACCTTGGTCGAGGCGACGGTCGGGTTTGACCGGACGACCTCCCTGCTGCGACCGGAGCCGAACGCCGTCGGGCCGACGGTGACGTTCGCCGGGGCATTGACCGGTCTCGGACCGGCGCCGCCGATTCCGATCGATCGCGCCCTCAACACCTTTCGCTACGCCGGCGCGATCCGCCAGACACGTGGATCACATCAGCTCTCGTGGGGCGGGGAAGTGTTTCGCACGCAGATCAACGGCACCGAGCCGGATGGGGATCGAGGAATCCTCGTCTTCGCCAACGATGGTGGCCGGGACGCGATCACCAATCTGCGGTTGGGACTGCCGTTCCAATACACTCTCGCCATCGGCAGAACGCACCGTGGTTTCCGGAATTGGATCGTCAACGCCTATGCCGGCGACGTCTGGCGCCTTAATGACCGACTGCAGCTGAGCTATGGCTTGCGCTACCAGATTGTCACCCGTCCCACCGAGGTCAACAACCTCAACCAGTTCCCCTTCGGTTGCGATTGCAACAACTTGGCACCCTATGTTGGCTTCGCGTGGCGTGTTTCCGATCGTCTTGGGGTGGTGCGCGGCAATTATGGTCTTCATTACGGCCAGATCTTCCCGGTGACCTATGGGCAGATTCGGCTCAACCCGCCTGGTAACCTGCGCATCTTCGTGCCCCAGCCAGAACTGCTCAATCCACTCGGTGCACTCGATCCGCGCAACCTCCCGGCAACGACCCGGAGCAGCACCTTCACCTTCTCGCCAGACTTCGTCACACCTTACGCTCATCAGTACAACTTGGTGTGGGAGTCGACCCTTGGTCGACAGCTCCGCTTGCAGGTGGGGTACGTTGGGAGCCGAGCCCACAAGCTCTTTCAGATGTGGATCAACAATCGGGCCCAAGCGGTACCGGGGATTCCCCTCACCAACGCGACCGTCAATCAGCGCCGACCTGATCCCAACGTCTTGCATGCCTTCCAATTCCTCAACGCTTCCCGTGCCTGGTATGATGCCGGGCGGGTTTCGTTGGTCATCCCTGGCTGGCGCGGCCTCTCCTGGGACCTCTCCTACTGGTTCAGCAAGTCGCTCGATCTGGGGCACGACTACACCAATACCCTCTCGGGGCCGGATGGGCGGGTGGCACGCAGCCAGACGGAGTTCGATGTCCAGCGGGATCTCAAGGGGCGAAGTGGCTTCGATCAGCCGCACGCCTTCCTCTCACGGGGGAGCTGGCAGCTGCCCGCTTGGGCGGGCCGTCCGCGCTGGGTGCGCACGCTGGCGGGGAACTGGAACTTCTCGGCGGTTGGCCTGCTCAAAAATGGCACCCCTTTCACCGTCGAGTCAGGCTCCGACGCCCCCAGCTTTGGCAATGTCGATGGCTCCGGTGGCGATCGCCCTCACATCGTCGACCTGGCAGTCCTCGGCCGCACAATCGGCAATCCCGACACTGCCGCGCAGCGATTGCCACGTGAGGCCTTTCGGTTCATCAACCCGCTCGACAGGGCCGGCTCACTTGGACGCAATGTCTTTCGTCGCGGGAAGATCGCCAACATCAACGCTGCGCTCGCGCGGACGTGGCCGATCCGGGGGGCGATCACCCTCCTCTTCCGCGCCGAGTCGATCAACCTCTTCAACACGCCGCAGTTCGCCGAGCCGACCCGGGAATTGACCTCCCCGAGTTTCGGCCGCATCACCAACACGCTCAACGACGGGCGGACCTTCCGCTTCACCCTCCAATTGGGATTCTGAGCGGGAGGGGGAGACGTCAACTGACGGCCGCGAGGTAGGCCTCTTCGAGCTCGGTGTGGCTGACCGAGGCGGCGGCCAGATCCGCGACCAGCTGGCCCTGGCGCATGATGCCGATGCGGGTCCCCGATTCACGTGCCCGGAAGAGGTCGTGCGTCGCCATCAACACGGCCACCCCTCGCTCGCTCATCCGCTGGAGCAGGAGGGAGAACTCGTTCGACGCCTTCGGGTCGAGCCCCGAGGTCGGCTCATCGAGCAGCAGCACGCTCGCCTCACGCGCGATCGCCATCGCAATCCCCACCTTCTGTCGCATTCCCTTCGAGTAGGTCGAGAGCCGCTTCTCCGCCACCTCTGGCGGCAGGCCCACCTCGGCGAGGATCTCCCGCATCCGGCGGTGCGACAGGTCCTGCCGCCCTCCCAGCGCCGAGAAGTAGGCGAGGTTCTCCAAGCCCGTCAAGTGCTGGTAGAGCGTGACGTTCTCTGGGATATAGGCGAGGAACCGCTTGGTCTCGAGCGGTGCCTGCGTCACGTCCAATCCCTGAATCCGCGCGGTTCCCGAGGTTGGCTGGATGAAGTGGAGGAAGAGATGGATCGTCGTCGTCTTGCCGGCCCCATTGGCCCCCAGCAGGCAGTAGATCTCCCCCGGTGAGATCGTCAGGTTCAATGCGTCGAGGGCCCGGTGGCTCCCGTAGTCTTTCGTCAATGCAATGGCTTCCAGCATGGGTCAAGTTCTCGTCCAGATATCAATCCCCGACCGGGAACGCCCGATCGACATTCAGGGCACGGTAGTCCAATCCTCCCTCCCTGACGAGCGGAAATGAATGAATGGTGGAATTTGAGCGGCTGTTGTCCCGAAAGACCCGGTGAGTGGTTGACGCTGTTCCTTCCAGCGGGCTTCGTGCGTGCGTCTTCGGCTGGGCTGAGATGCCCCGCTCGGGGAGAGATGGATCACAAATTTAGCGTCTTGACGTCAAAATGTTTCGACGCTAGGATCATGGCTGGAGGTGATCGCCTTGAGTGAGTCAGCCAAGCGTTCCACAATCTATTTCAGTCCGGACCTTCATCGAGCCCTTCGAGTAAAGGCGGCCCATACCCAGCGCACAGTCTCTGACCTTGTCAACGACGCAGTGCGGTTGGCTCTTCGCGAAGACCAGGAGGACTTGGCGGCCTTTGCTGAGCGAGAGGGGGAGCCCGTTTTGTCCTACGAGGAACTTCTGAAAGATCTCAAGGCGCATGGGAAGATTTAAGCTGGTCTTCAAAGCCTCAGTCGCCAAGGATCTTCGTGACCTTCCGAAGAAGGATGTTACCCGCATCCTGACGTGCATCGATGCCTTGGCAGAGGATCCACGCGGAGCGGGCTGCGAGAAGTTGTCTGGAGAGGAGCGGTATCGGGTTCGTCAAGGTTCTTACCGGATCATCTACGAAATCCAGGACGATCTTCTGGTGGTCGTGATCGTCAAAGTCGGCCATCGACGTGACGTCTACAGACGCAGCTAAGAGCACCCTGTGACTGCGCACCATCTGCCTTCCGCTCCTCGCTCCTTGACGAGTAGTAATGGATGGCGCGATCCGGCCGCTCGTTCTCCCCAAAGACCCGGTGAGTGATTGGCACTGCCTATTCCAGCGGGTTCCTGGGCGTTGCGCAGGGAAGCCCGGTCCAGCAGTCAAGAATTGACCCCCATCCCCAACTGCATTCGCAGTCATCTTGATCGGCTGCGATCGCATCTGCTGCTGGCTCTCGGGAGGCAAAATGCCGAACCAAGCGATCGACAGAACGATCCATCTGCTCTTGCTCCAGGATCCTCAGTCATCTGGAGCGTTCACGGAAGGAGGGGGCTCATGGCGGAGG
>JBMUAP010000205.1:0-5949 GCA_049454155.1 Blastocatellia bacterium | reverse complement strand
TGCCCGGCAAACCCTCGAGCCCTTTCCAGGGTTTCAGGAGATCAAGCCGATGGTCTTTGCCGGGGTCTACCCGGTCGAGCACAACCAGTACGAAGAGCTGCGCGACGCTCTCGAAAAGCTGCGCCTCAACGATTCCTCCTTCTTCTTCGAACCGGAGGTCTCCGCCGCACTCGGATTCGGGTTCCGCTGCGGGTTCCTTGGCCTCCTCCACATGGAGATCGTGCAGGAGCGGCTCGAACGCGAGTTTAACGTCGAGCTGATCACGACCGCTCCCGGCGTTCGCTACCGCATCACGACCGTTCGTGGGGAGGTTCTCGAAATCGACAATCCCTCGAAGATGCCTTCTCCCGGGGAGATTTCGTCGATCGAGGAGCCGATCATCCAGGCGATGATCATGACCAATGAAGAGTACCTCGGAAACATTCTCGCCCTCCTCGAAGAGAAACGGGGAGTCCAGAAGGGGTTCGATTATGTCAGCCCAACCCGGGTCATGCTGACCTACGAACTTCCCCTCAACGAGATCGTGCTCGACTTTTTCGACCGGCTCAAGTCGATTTCACGAGGATACGCCTCGCTCGACTACCACCTGGCCGGATATCGGGACGCCGACCTCGTCAAACTCGATCTGCTGGTGGCTGGAGAGCAGGTCGACGCCCTCTCCCTGATCGTTCACAAGGAATCGGCCTACTCGCGTGGTCGGGCGCTTGTCGACCGCATGCGCAAACTGATTCCCCGACAGCTCTTTGAGGTCCCCATTCAGGCGGCGATCGGTTCCCGCGTCATTGCCCGTGAGACGGTCAAGGCGATTGGAAAGAATGTGCTCGCCAAATGTTACGGTGGAGACATCTCTCGTAAGCGCAAGCTGCTCGAGAAGCAGAAAGAAGGGAAGCGGCGGATGAAGCGGGTTGGGAAGGTCGAAATCCCGCAAGAGGCCTTTCTCGCAGTGCTCAAGGTGAACGAATAGCGCCCCTCTGTCAGGGCTACCAGAGTCTGGGTGGACAGGAGAGGGGTTCCACATCGACAAAGGCGGTGGACAATGAAGAGTGAACGTGTGATCCCGATCTTTGCCCTCTCGCTGGTTCAGTTCCCGGGCGCCTTGACTCCCCTCCACATCTTCGAGCCGCGCTATCGGCAGATGCTTGTCGAGGTGATGGCTGGCTACAAGACCTTTGGGATCCTCTACAGAGGCGACTCGGCGTCGACCGGGGAGGAGCCTGCACCTCCTTCCGGCTCCACGAGCGCGCTTCGACCCGTCGGCTGTCTCGTCGAGGTTGTTCTCCACGAGCCGATGGATGATGGTCGATCGAACATTCTCTGTCAGGGGCGGGAACGCTTCGAGGTTCTACGGGAACTGCCCGCGAGCCCTTACCCGCGGGCGGAGGTCCTCTTTTGGGGGGATGCTCTTCCGGAGACGGAATCGGAGCAGCGGTCGCTCGAAGAGGAGGTCGCCCAGACCCTCGCCTTGATCAAACGACTGCTCGCTGTTTGGCAGGGGGAGGCCTCGACACGGGGGGATGTCGCCCGCCACCTCATCGATCAACTCTCCCAACCCCCGGATGACCCGGAGAATCTCTCGCTCTTGGTCGCCTCCGTTCTCGACCTGCCCCTCTCTCTGCTCCAACGTTGGCTGGAACAGACGAGGACGCTCGATCGCCTCCAGGAGATCAATCCCCGGCTCCAGCGCCTCATCGCCCAGTTGGAAGACCAGCATCGCGTTGAGCGGATCGCCAAGACCAATGGACACGCTCACAAGAGCGGCCTCCCATCGAGCAAGAATGGGGGCAAAGAGGGTCGCCAGGACGGCTAGCGGACCGCCCCCTTCGAGAGGGCTTGGCGGAGGGCCTCTTCGCCGATTGCCTCAATGGCAATCCGCTTCCGGCGTTGGTGGTGTCCGGCGATAATCGTGATCTGTCGTCGGGAAATTCCGAGCCGATTGGCCAGAAATCGAATCAGTTCCTCGTTCGCGGCATTCTCGACCGGAGGGGCATGGATGGCAATCCGCAGAACTCCCTCCACCTCCCCCTGGATGGCGTTGCGGGAGGCGCGGGGGATCACTTGGACCCAGACGCTGACCCGTCCCTCCTCTTGCCGTACCTCGATCACGAGCGGCCTCCCCTTGCATACAATGTCGTGATTGTCTTCAAAAGAAGATGGCTTGTACTGCTTGAGTGGCAAAGGAGAGTGCAATCCAGAGGATCACGAACGACCACCCGCTAAAGATCCCCCCGAATTCGAAGACGCGCAGCAATGGGGTCAGCCGCTCTAGTGCGCGCCGCGCCATCTGCGCGAGCAGGCCGAAGATCCAATGAACGAAGACGATCGTCATCATCGCCATCAGAAAGAAGAGTACAGCCAAGAGGCCCACCCCGATCAGGTACCGCGCTCCGCTGAAGACATCGCCACTTCCGAAGGAGGTCAGACTGAGCCCAAGTCCCTGCAGAAGAAAGAAGAGGTTCTGCAGCACTCCTGTCAGCACGTACCAGAGAATGGCGAGCGTGACGAGCACCATGAGGATCGACGGATTGAACCCGAGCGACTGCCGCAAAGGATAGTAGAAGCGGGAGCTCCTCATATGGCCGATCATTCGATCCGTCGGGCGGCGCAGTGTCTGATAGAGCGTCCCGAAGGGATTGAGCCGCAGGCCGTCGCTCAGCGCCCGCACGAGGAGCAGCACGACCACGACCCCAATCGACAAGCTGGTCGCCCGCAGCGTCCACTCCTGGAGGAGCCCCACTCCGCTGATCAGTTGCTGTCCTGCGTCCAGCACCTGGAAGAAAAGAACCATCGCCGTTCACTGCTCCTCTTGGTTGGGGGACGCCTCCCGCGTCCCGAAAAGTGCCGTCCCAATTCGCACAAAGGTCGCCCCTTCCTCGATCGCGGTCTCGAAATCGTGGCTCATTCCCATCGAGAGGTGGCGACAAGTCTCTCCGACCTCACCCCGCTCCCGGATTTGTGTCAGAAGGTGTCGAAGTTCCTGAAAGTAGGGGCGGACCTCTTCCGGGTCATCCAGAAAGGGCGGAACGGTCATCAGCCCGCGCAGTTCCAGGTGAGGCAGTCGTGCCACCGCGCCACAGAGAGAGAGGATCTCCGCCGGGCTCACCCCGGCTTTTGACGCTTCCCCGCCGAGGTTGACCTCAATGAAGATGGGCATCGAGCGCTCCTTCTCCGCGCAGACAGCCTCGACCCGTTCCGCCAACCGCAGGCTGTCGATCGAGTGAATCACGTCGAAGAGTTCGACCGCACGGCGAACTTTGTTCGATTGCAGGTGGCCGATGAGATGCCAGTGGACCCCGTAGCGCCGACGCAGATCATCCAGTTCGGCTATCTTTCCCGCCGCTTCTTGGACCCGATTCTCTCCCAGTGTTCGCAGCCCGGCGCCGATCCCTTCGGCGATGACGCTGGCTGGAAAGGTCTTGGTGACCGCAACGAGGGTCACATCGCTCCGATGACGACCCGAGCGGCGACAGGCGGCCTCGATCCGTTCTTCGATCCCGGCGAGGCGCGTGGCAACCGTCATGCTCTCTCCTCCCATCCCTCGTCTGTCCAACAGCAGTGAATTCGACCGCAGTTACTTCGAGTCCTTGGCCTCGATGTAGCTCTGCCGGTGCTGCACGACAATCAGCTTTGGATCGATCTTGTCGCCCAGGTTCATCTTGACGGTGATCTTGCGACGCTTTCCGGCGCGGCGGGTGTTGGTGGGGGTGTAGCCCATGCTGTAGGAGTTGCGAACCAGGGCGGAGACGGACTGCAGCACCGAGGGAATCTCCCCCGGGAAGGTCACCGGAAAATAGCGACCTCCGGTCGAGTCGGAAAATGTCTTGAGGGTATTCTGTGCCTGCAGGAGGGTCAGTCGGTCCGGGATCCCAAACATCTCCAACCCACGGCCCGGATCGAGTGCCATGTCGTAGCGCTTGAGAAAGAGATTTCCCGTGCCAATGACATAGACCGGAACGCCCGCATTTTCAACAACTTTTCTTGCTTCGTCGAAATTGATCTTACTGAAGGTGTCGATTCCAGACCCGATCAGCATAATCGCAGTTCTTCCTGAGACTTCGGCGAGGCCCGCATACTCGGCCTTCGATTGCGGGTTGTCTTCCAGTACGACCGCATCGCTGATGCCCCCCCGCAGGACAAACTTCATGGCGTCATAGAAGTTGCTTTCGCTGAAGGCTGGATTGTTCCGGATCAGCAGGTTGATCGCCGCCATGAGGCGGTTGCGGTCGTCGGTAAAGTCGACGATGGGCGTGGGGCGGATATCGAAGGCGACGACTGAGATGAAATCCTTTGGCTGGACAAAGGTCCGGACAAACTCGTAGGCCGGACGCAAGATCTCGATGCGGCCCGGCTCGAAGAAGCCCCCGGTCGGCATTCCCAACAGGTCGACCAGCTTGCTGTACTCCAGCAGCAGGACCATCGTCACCGGCGCGTCCGGGGTCGCGAAGTTTTCGATCTCCTGCCGGATTCCGTCTTCGTAGATCTCGAAATGCTCTTTTTTCAGTCCCTGGAGGATGCCGCCGGTCTTCTTGTTATAGACGACTGCGTCGACGTTGACGATCTCCGTGTCGATGCTGATCGAGACAGGAGGTTGGCGTCGGTCGACCTTCTGCTCTTCCTGCGCCTGAGGATCTTGTCCCGGGTCGCCCGTGGCGCCGGGATTCTTCTTCTGCTTCTCGCCCGGGCGGCGGCCCGCCTGGGCGGTGACCGTCTCTTCCGTCTGATGGATGACGGTCCATCCCAGCAGGAGCCCACCGAGCAGAAGCCCTGTCAGCCAGAGCCACCGACGTCCATTCCGCTGTCGCCGCCACGCTTGGTTTGACCAGCTCTGCTCCTCCGACCTCATCCGCCTGTTGCCTCGGGTCATCATGGTGTGCCTGCCTCTCATTTAATCCAGTCTGGTGCTTGTCCGTCTCGCTTGTGATGAATTCGCATCAGGGTAGCAAATGGCCAGTTCATTGGGAAGATACGCCCCTCTCCTTATCCCGATCCATACCGCCGCCACTCCTGGTCGGTGAGGAGCGAGGCTTGGCGGTGGGATGGACGCTCCTTTGGGAGCCAAAGGAAAAAGTTGAATCGGATGGGCCATCTATGGTAATTTCTACACGTTTTGGACCTGTTATTGGCACTGTGATGTACTCCCGTTCCTTGCCAACCTGCTGCAGGGACGTCTCCGGGAGCTTGTCGGGATGGATCTCTCCCGTCATCCCCGGTAAGTGTTGGCGTTCCCCTGATCCTCCTCGCGCGCTCTCCGCGCCGCTCCAGGCCCATTGGTCTGGTCGATTGCCACGATCTTCTCCCGACTCCCGAATGAAGTAGATCTTGCATCCGAATTCAATATCAGGACGTGGAAGATCGATTGGCGCGGGTGAAGAGGCATGCGGAAGTTCCTGGCATCGGGTGACACGGGAGGTCTTTAGGCGAAACGAGGAACGGTGAGGCGCTGATTGATACGCTTCGGCCCGGTCCCTGGTCAACCTTTGAAGTGCCCCGAAGCAGAACTGGCGGTTGTTTCGCCTCTTCTCCTCCTGCCTCTCCAAAGAGAGAGTTCTGGAGGCGAGGCTTGGGGTGGGGATTGAGAGTCCCCTGTCCTGGACGAGTATCCCCCTGTCCTGGAGAAGATGCATGAATGACGATAAACGATTTTATACCTTTGTTTTTGCTCCGACCGCGAAATCCCCCCTCCGAAAATTCAATGTCCATCACCGAGTGATCTATTCGATTCTCGCCTTTGCGGGGGTTGGTCTGTTGACGGTACTCTATGGAATGTACGTCATCGCACAGCACGCGGTCGTCGTCACCAAGCTCAACTTGACGCAGCGCGAAAACCGGAAACTACGCGAGCAGAACCGGGAAGCGACCAGCAAATTCGAGCTATTACAGACGAAGCTCTCCTTCCTTGATACCACGCAGCGTAAGTTGGCGGAGACCAGCGGCATTGCCAGAAGCAACGAG
>JBMUAP010000204.1:0-5961 GCA_049454155.1 Blastocatellia bacterium | reverse complement strand
TCCCCTGATCTCCTCCATTACCGCCGGAGAGGCGATGAAGGAGAGGACCATCTCGTCCATCTCCTTCCGTTGATAGCGATACTGCCCCTTCCCTTCTGCCGTCAGGAGCACCTCCTGCAGTGAGACAACAAACCGCTCATTCTCGAAGAGAAAGCGGTAGGCAGGATTGAGCACCGGGACCGTGCCCCCCTCCTGCGGTGACGGTGTCGGCAGAATGGGCGCACTCCCTGCCAATGCCACCCCACCCCAGAGGAGAACCCCCCATACTGCCAGCGAGAGAGGTCCAAGGAAACAGTGCCGGCTGCCCCTGCCAATGGAACGACCGGAGAAGAGATGACGCTCGGAGTGGAGACGCGGATCGAATGGCATACGGGGTATCACTGTCCATCAGGGTCTGCAGAATCTGGCCTCTCTTCCGGCGCCGGAGGAGTCGGCTTGCGACCGTAGGGCTGGGCAAGGTAGCCCTGCGCGGCGGCCTGGGACTTGTCATAGTCGGTCCCATTGGTGACAGCCTTGTTGTACTCGGCGACGGCTCGCTCGCGCTGGCCGATCATATCCCAACAGTTGCCGCGGTAGATATAGGACCAGACCTCGATCCAGTCGGGCCGCAAGACCCCATTGAGCCCTTGATCGAAGGCGTCGAGCGCTCGGTTCCAGTTGCGTTGCGTCATGTAGAGCAGGCCAAGGTTGTACCAAGCCCACGAATTGGACCGGCTGAGCTTGATCGCGGCCTGGAACTGTTGCTCGGCCTCGACGTACTCCTCCTGTCGGAGGTGCTCGATCCCACGACGAACGATGACCGCCTGTCGCAACTCCTCGGAACTGCGAACGATCTTGACATCCGGATCGACGACCACTTCGAGCGGCATCGTCTTCGACTGGAGATCGAAATCGACCGAGGTCCCCTGCATCATCAGGGTCAGCCGCTCGCTGCCCGCCTCCGTCCGCAGCAGAATCTCGACGGGCATCTCGAAGGTGTCGAGGTCCTGCCGGATCGTGCCCGGTACACGAAACCCTTCTCTCGTCCGCAGCACACGGTACTCCGTACGAAACTCCGGCACTCCAGTCGAATCGATCCACTGGCCAAAGAAGAAGCGGAGGTCGCGTCCGGCCGCGGTCGAGGCCATTGACTCGAACTCATCGAGAGTCATGTTCCGCCCGGCGTACTGTGCGTAGTAGTTTCGCAACATCTGGTCGAAGGGTTCGCTGCCCATCAATTGGCGCAACATATTGAAGACCAGCGCTCCCTTGTGAAAGATGACCGAACGGAATGCCGAGGATTGATCATCGAGCTGAGAGGGGGCGTTACGGATCGAAGAGGACTGTTCGAAGGCAAGGGCCTTCTCCAGTTGCGCTTGCAGGGCCTGTTGGTACTGCGTCACCGTGCCATTGACCGCGATATAGAGCAGCGCGCTGAACTCGGCCATCCCTTGCGAGAGCAGCGTGTCGTCGAAGGAACGGAGTCCGACGGTCTGCCCCCACCATTGATAGGCGACCTCGCGCGCCAGCTTCTCCTCAAGAGACGCGGTCAACGCCCGCGGCGAGACGAACATGATCCCCGCGCCCGAGTAGGTCTCCAGCGTCTCCTCGTCTGTCTCCACCACCAACAGGCGACGGCCAAAGGAGTAGGGCCCAAACTGCGACGAGTAGAACTCGAGGTGGCTGCCGATCAGAGGGCCAACCCGGTCGGCCCAAGCTTCGTCTCCCGCCTTGACATAGAAGTCGACGACAAAGCCACCGGTGGTCGAAGAACGAATCAGGTACTTGCCAGCAGCCAGGCTTCCGGGCAGAACGGGCTTCTCACTGGCAAAGGTGAAGAGCGAGAGGGGCTCCTTCGTCAGCGGGTCGGCCTCCTCCTCGATGGTCACGGGACGCTCACTGTAGCAGGCGACGGTCTCCCCTTTGGGAACCCGGATCCGGATCTGATAGGTGGCCCGATCGGCAGCATAGTCGTGAAAGGGAAACCAGCGCGCGGCATAGAAGAGGTAGCTGCCCTGCGGAGAGACCGCCGCCAGACGGGCATTGGGAAGCGGCCCTCCCTGCGGGGATTCGAGGGCTCCCTCGTACTCAAAGGCGAGCGTCACCTCCTGCCCCGCCGGCACGACACTGCCCAGATCGATCCGAACATTCATGTTCTCGCGATTGTCCTGGATGAAGGAGAGCCCCGCGGGTTGTGAGGCAGGTTCCGCCGCCGTGGGCTCTCCCGCTGCCGGGGTGGGCGCACTTGGCTCCCGCCTCTTCTCCTTCGTGCCCCTGGCAGGGGTGGGAGGGGTGGCAGGGGTGGCAGGGACCGTCCGCGTCGCCGCTCCCCCACGCGTCAAGCGTGGCTTCCCGGAAGGCTCGGGGGCGGGCACTTCGACGGCAGGGGCAGTCTCCACTGTCAGGGCAGGGCCTCCCGCATCAACACGTGTAATCTGCCGCAACGTCAGGGATCCGTTGAGTTCGAAGATCGCCGATCGGGTCTCCGCCGCGGGCACGAAGGTGACCTCCGTTCGAGCACGCAACTCCTGCTGCGCCGGATTGAGCCACGCATCGATCTGATAGTGGCGCACATCATACTCGCTGCTATTCGACTGAGTGGCCGCTTCGACTGGCGCCATCAACCGCCCGTCCCGCCAAATGAACGTGCCGAGGGCCAGCAAACTCCCCCCGACCAGAAAGGTGGCCAGGGCCACGGCAGCGCGACGGTTGGTTCTTTTCATCTGACGACCTCGCGATAGGGGCGCCACTTGGGAGCCAGCTCTCCCTGCCCGTCCCGGCAGCGCTCGATTGATGATCATCCGGCTCCTCCCTCTTCGTCTCATCTCTTTTGCTCCATGGTCGATGCCACGTGAATTGCCACAGCCAAATGGCCAGGAAGAACGGATCTGACACGCGCGATCTCCAAGCGGAACAAAGATTGGATTATACATCTCCCGTTCTCTTCCTCTCAAGAACGCTTGAGTTGACAGGCCTTGCGGAGCACAATTCAGACGAGCTGAAGGGGGAAGTCAGCGTTGAGACAATTCGAGGAGGGAGATGGGGGGTCAGGCCAATTGGAGAGCAAGGATCTCGTTGACCAACAGCAAGGAGCGCTGGGAAGAGCTGCATCGAACCGTGCAGGCCGCTTGGTGGGTCTGGAGGGTCATGCGCGGCGCTGGGCTCAGCCCCGGTCTCCGTCGGGCGATCGAGGCCGCGGAAAGAGCCTACCAGCCCCCTCAAGCCGGCTGGCGGGGAGTGGATCCACAACAAGTGCAACGATGGGCGGCACGCCTCGTCCGTCTCCCTCGCCGTTGGGGAAGGTGCGTCCAGGAGAGCCTCATCGTCTATCGCACCCTCAACGGGTATGGCATCCCCGCGACCTTCTGCCTTGGCCTCTCCCCCGATCGTCCGAGCGAGGTCGGACACGCCTGGGTGGAGATCATCTCCCCGGGCGAGGAACTTCGTCTTCTGCTCCCTCGGGACCCGTTTCTGATCGTCTACCGATCGCCACGCCCTATCCCCCCGTCGACCCCTTCCCAAGAGGAGGTACCCCTTGAGCAGCTTGGATGAGCGTCCAGACCTTTCCCAGTTTCACGCCCCAATCTCCGAGTTTCTGACCGAGCCGCAAGCACCGACTGAGCGGAGGGACGCCTTCGCCCTCTCTGCGTCGCAGGTCCATTTCTTTGAAGAGAACGGCTACCTCGCCGGAATCCCCCTCCTCAGCCGGTCCCAGGTAGAGCAACTGCGCGAGGAGCTGGCGCGATTGATGGATCCAACCTCGTCCGGCAACCACCTCTTTCACGAATATCACACCAACGAGTCGACGGATCCCGGGATGATCCTCTTTCACGCCCTCGGTGCGTGGCGGATCGCACCCGGATTTCATGACCTTCTCTGGCATCCTCGCCTGGTCACCGCCGCTCGCCAGCTGCTCGGCGGTCCCATTCGGTTCTGGCACGACCAGCTCTTCTGTAAACCGGCCCACCACGGTGGAGTCGTTGCGTGGCACCAGGACTACTCCTACTGGACGCGGACCGCGCCTCTCGCCCATCTCACCTGCTGGATTGCCCTCGATGACGCAACCCGCGAAAATGGCTGCCTTCATTATGTTCCGGGGAGCCATCGCTGGCCGGATCTTCCGATCACCGGCTTGGCTGGGGAGATGGAGTCGATCCGCACGGTACTTCCTCCCGAACTGGAAGCACAATTCGACCCTGTCCCAATCGAACTGCGCCAGGGGGAGTGCACCTTTCATCACGCACGCACCATCCACGGCTCCTACGCCAACCGGACAGAGCGTCCACGCCGGGCCGTCGTCCTCAACCTCTGTCGCGACGGCGTCTATTCCCAGACCGACGAGCCCCTTCTCGCAGGAATCCCAGTGATTCCGCGGGGACAACCGTTATCTGGCCAGTTCTTTCCTTTGCTCGAGCCAGCCTCGTCACACCTCGGCGAGCCTGACAGAACAGGACGATTGATCTGACCCTTCGGGTAAAAAACGACGCGGCAGGAGTGCTTGTAAAGCCACCCCTGCCGCACTTGTCCAGCGACACGATCAAGCTTGCGAGCCGATCCAGCCCTGCTTAAGGCTTCCGAAACTTATCGATCAGCGCCTGCAGACCATCTGTCTTTCCTTCGTGACGGAAAGAGTAGTAGGCCTCAAGATTCTCGCGGAATGATTGGTTGGCCTGCTTCATCTCTTCCTTACCAGCGGTGGCGGCGACCGCCCGGGCGAGCCACTCGATCACCTCGTCCATCCGCTCGAGAGCCTTGGTCAGGATCTCCTCCTTCTTCTGCGTCTGGTACTGCTGAGCAAGGGTTTGGTACTCTTCGTTGGTGATGTTGACGAGCATCATCAGCGTCGAGGGATCGTAGGGCTCGAGACCAGCTGACTTCTCGAGATTCTCCTTCGCCTGAGCCTTGTCATTAGCGGAGTAGAGCATCAGGCCCCGCGCCTGGTAGAGACGGTAGAGCCAGGAATCCCGATAGGCCGTCCAGCCCTCGGGGGTGAAACGGGCAGGCCGCTGATCGGCCTCCATCATCTCCACCGCTTTGGCGGAGGAGAGATTGGCCGCCTCGACCAGCTTGGGAGAAGCCGACTGCTTCTGGATCTGGTTGGCTCCTGCCCAGGCGACCGAGATGTGAACGGTCACGTCGTCCGGGTTGCGGGAGAGATACTGAGTGGCCTCGCCAAGTGCTTGATCGAACTTCCCGGCCTCGAGCAGGTCCTCGATCAACTGCGGACGAACCTGGTCCCCCTCCTCTGGCAGGTTGAACATCGACAAATAGTTTTGGACCAGCGAAGCACGCTGCTGCTTGTTCGTGACGCGCGTGATCTCCTCGGCCACGTAGGTGGCAACGCGCGGGCGCAAGCTGCTCTTCGAGTGCTTCTTCATGAAATCGCCGGCCGCCTTCATCTTCGCTTCCGGATTGGCCCCGTTGTTGATCTTCTCGATGGCCTTGCGCTCGGCGTCCGATACCTGGGGAGCGGCCGCCGGAGGTTTCTGCTCCTGACCGTACGCCGCCACCCAGCCAAGTCCGACAAGCATTCCACTGACCATTGCCCTTCTCAGGGCGGCACGCCACTCCATCTTCATCCCTGCCTCCACTTTCTCTTTGGTCATCATCATCCTTACTCCCCGGTCTTTCTCATTCCCCGGCCTGATTGTTCAATGAGATCCTTCCAACAATCTCTCAACCAATCTTTCATCAGCCATAAAAGCGAAAACCAACCACACCGGTCCCCGTGAAAAGAGATCCAGTCGCCGCTTTCCGACAATGGATGCGGCTGCGACGCCCCCTTTTCGGGCCCAACCGTGTGTCCCCACTATTGGAAAAGACCGGAATTATATGGCCCATCTGCGGCGAAACGCAAAGGCCAGCGTCAAAGCGTAATCAGGTGCGACTGGATCACCTGATTGCGAACAACCGTCATGTGGAAGGTGAGGGTCCCTCCCGCCGCTCCCAGAATCTGATCGAGCAGTTTGGAGAGCTGGAGAG
>JBMUAP010000203.1:0-5969 GCA_049454155.1 Blastocatellia bacterium | reverse complement strand
TCCACTTTCTGATCTTCCTCTCCGTGAGTAGTTACCGTCGGTCATTGCAACAACTGAGTCGCCATCGGGAGCCAGTTGCGCTGGAACGATGGGGCGGAATCAGGCGGCAGATGGGCGGGAGAGACGGGTCTCCCCCCCACAAAGAGTTCGCGAACAAAGGTGCCCCGCAGGGCCCCATCGGAGCGGACCTCCTCCAAATAAAAGAGGCCGACATTGGTCACCTGCAGCTGGGTGGCAGCGGGATTTCTCACCAGCTCGACCGGATTGAAGAGGAGCACGGGGAGAATCCCCGCATGGGTATTTGGCGCCGGGTAGGAAGGGGTCTTGAGATAACGGTACTGGTTCCAGGCGGTGGTGTCGACCACATCACTGATCCGGAACCGCAGCGCAGTCAGCCCTTCCTGGACCTGTTGGTAGGTGTTGGCGTCGTTGACTGGGTAGATGGGGAGGATCTCCCCCACTTGGATCTCGCCGCAGTAGCCAAAATTGGCGAGAAGGCCCGTCGGGAGTTCGCTGAACGTGGCCCTGGGTCGCGTCGTCAGATTGGCGATACGGTAGTAGGTCCGCTGCAGCGTAACCTCCTGTCCCATGATCGTCTTGACGCCGACTTCGGCTATTTGGGTCGTATCCCGCAGCCCAGTCACCCAGATGCCAGCCGCGCCGATGCTGTCGACGAAGGGAGGGCCGAGTCGTGACCCTGCCGCGAAGCGGGAGCGGTAGTAGTCTCCGGGCTGGTTCGGCAAGGGGCTGTTCAACCGGGCAGGATCTCCGACGTAGCGAACCACATCCCCCGATTGAAAGAAGGTATCGGGCAGCAGCAGGGGGCGCCAGCACCCACCAAGCCCGCCCGTTGCGCCATCGATCGGGAAGGTGGAGGCGATCGTCACCGATTGGATCGTCGGGGAGGAGAGACCGAGCAGCCCGGCGAAGAGAAAGGTCATCGGAAGGTTGGCTTCGATCCGCACTTGTGGATTCTCTGGTGGCCCGACGAGGGTCACTTGCCCCGGATCGAGCACCAGCCGATTGGGATTGGCGGAGGGGTTGCCACCCGGTGTGTCGGCGTAGCGCCGAACCTGATTGTAGGAGGCATAGAGAACGGAGAGATCCTTGACGATCTGCTCTTGATGCGGCTGGGCTGACCCGGACTCGATCGTCGAACGCAGCCCACTTGCTCCAGCGAGCGCCGCGGCGTCGACGGCGTTCTGGAGTTGGTGACGCAGACTGAAGGCATATCCAAGATCGATCGCCAGTGCCAGCGCCCCAATCAGGACCGTCACAAGGATCCCCGTCAGCGCGAGGATCGTTCCTCTCTCGCTGTTTCTCGCTCTTCTGAGCCGCTCGGTGGGCCGCGCGCTCAGATCTCGTGGCTGGTCGTCTCTTTCTCCTCGACGCATCATCTTCAAATTCAAACGCTCATTTGTCGATCGGGACCCGGTCACCCAATCGGTCGCGACATCATTTAGACCAGAAGGCCCAAACCAGAAGACCGGCTCCAACCCTTGGTCCTCCCACTGCCTCTGCCGAGCCCTGGCCCTCACTCTGGTCGTTTCTGACCAGTCGCAGCAGGGGTGGCAGGGGTGGCAGGGGTGGCTGAAACCTGTTTGTCTGGGCCAACGGGCCCAAGAATCGCCGCGGGCAGACGAGTCTCGCTAGCCGTGGCAGAGACGGCGGAGGACTCCTTCGTGGAAGTCCCCACGGGAGCAGAGGGAGCAACCGAGGGGGTGGTCTGCACATTGTCCGGCCGACGCGGCCCAGCGTGGCCCGACTGTCCCTCGATCCTGCCGTCCGGTATCACTGGTCCGGAAGCTCCGGGAGTGGGCGTGGCGGTTGGAGCATCACTCACCCCAGGGAGGCGCGGCAGCTGGTCCGGATTGAGCGGCTCGACGATCTTGACCGTCGCCAGAAAAAGGAGCTCTGTCTCGTTACGCCGGAAACTGCGGCTCTTGAAGAGCTCTCCAATCAGTGGGATATCCCCCAGCAAAGGGAACTTGGCCAGGTTGACCTGCTCCGAGTTGTCGATCAATCCGGCCAGAGCGAAGCTCTGCCCATCTCGCAACTCAAGGGTCGTCTTCGCCCGACGTACCCGCAGTCCGGGGATCGTGAAGCCTGACAACTGAATCGCGGCGGTAATGTCGAGGCTGGAGACCTCGGGCTCCAGTTCGAGACGGATGTGATTTTCATCCAAGATCGTTGGAGTGAAGGAGAGCTTGACGCCAAATTCCTTATAAATGATCGTCACCGCGCTCTGCCCCTGCGTCACCGCCTGCACGACTGGAATCGGAAACTCTCCACCGGCGAGGAAGTTGGCCGTCTGGCCGTGCATGGCGATCAAATTGGGCTCGGCGAGGTCGCGGAGCGCGCCCCGCGAATACATCGCGTTGAGAAACCCCTGGATGACCGTGCCGCCCACGATGCTGCCGACAAAGAGGTTGATGGCCGGACTCGCCGTCACATCGAAGAGTGAGCCGGCGCCCGCGCCTCCTCCTGCCAGGGGTAGGTTGCGGAACTGGGCGGGACCGTTCGGACTGATATAGGTAGGCAGTCGCGTGTTTTGTATTCCATATGCTGGCGCAATCTGACGTAAGACCTGCCGGTTAACCTCAGCAATGCGAACCTGCAGTTGGACCTGCGCGGCATCGAGCACGGGGCTCTTCAAGAGGTTGGTGACCTTGAGGCCAGCCGCCTCGATGATCTTCTGCGCCTGTTCGGACAGCTCCGGACGGGTGACAGTCCCGGAAAGCACCACAGAGTTGTTCGCCTGGCTCAGTTGGATGTTCTCCTTGGGAAAGAGCATCTTGATCTGGTTGTCGATGAGGGTCAGATTGGCCTGCACATTGAGATCGAAGACGAGCATGCGCGGGGCCGCCGTCGCGGCGCCACGTGCCCAGACCACCAAGTTGACCTGGCCAAAGCTGAGGCCGTTGATCATCACCTGTCGGGTAGTGATCGGCACCACCTCGGCCACCTTCTCTCCTGAGATGGAGACGCGCTCGTACTCCTCGTCGAACTCAAGAAGGCGGGACTGCCCGACGAGGATGTCGACCCGAACCGTCGATTGGGCATTGCCAAACGAGACCTTCAGCGCGGCGCGCTCCTGTGCCTCAGCCGACTGCCCAAACAGACCAAGCACCGAAAGTACCGACACGATCAAAAGGGTCGCGCGGCGCAGGGTCTGGAACTGGCAGCGAGGATGGCGGGTTGAATCGATCGCCCTCACCAGGGAGGACGACGGAGGAGGCGGTGTCCCTTCTCTGCTCACAGAATCTCTTCGCATCATATGGTTCTCGATAGTGGACTTGGTATCGTCTCTTCGCTCAGATCCCCCGATTCATTGGGGAGTCTGGAGGCCGATCGGCGGATGCCCCCTTACGGGAGAATCTGGATGGTGGACCGCTTCGCCCCTTCAATCAGCTCGATGGTGGGGGGAGCGGGAGTCGGTTTCTTGGCTGGCGTGGACTCGCCCGCGGGAGCCAGGACGGGTCGGGGGCGTGTGGGTGCCCCACTGCTGGGACTGGAGAATCCACTCCTTGTCGGAGCTGAACCTGCGGCTCTGGCTCCCTCGAGGGCCCGCTGTTCGAGGGCGACATCGTTGATCACATCCCGGCGCGTCGCTCCCGGCGTCGTCTCGATGACGAGATCGGTGGCGTTGCGAATCGAGAGTTGCAGTCGCCCCTCCGCCTCCGCCAGCTTCAACTTCTCCGCCTGGGCCGGCGTGACCTCGAGCGTGACCGTATTGACGAGCGTGGGTTTCCCCTCCGCGCGATTCTGCATCTGCTGTCCTCCGGCGAGCACCCTTACCTTCTGGAGAATGACCTTGGAGACTTGCCGGGCCCCTTCCAGCTGCGGTTGCATGATCGCAATGACATCGACGTAGGTCCCCGGGGAGACAAACCCTCCGACGCTGCTCGCCTCATCGACCCGTACCGAGACGGCCCTCATCCCTGCTGCGGTCACACCGGAGATCCCTGGCTGGGCCCCGACGCCGGCAAGGTACCGACTGAGAACCGGCATCCTCGCGGGAATCTCCGCGATCGCCACCCGTCCAAGCACCTCCGATTGCTGGATCATCGCCTGCTCGGGTAGCAGCTCCCGTGGGTATTGGGTGACGGTAATGTGCTGTGACTCGATGCGTGTGCCGGGAGCGATGTCGACCGCCGCCGCGACCACCCCTTGCTGCTGCCGGACGCGGGCTTGGTTGAGGCGGCTTTCGAGGTAGAACTTCGCTGCATAGATCGAGACCAGTCCAAAAAAGACCGCTCCAGCCAGCGCCAATAGAAATCGTTTATTCATCTCTTGTCATCTCCATCCATCCATCCCGGTCCAGCCATTTCCGGCGCGACCCGTTACTTACTCAGGCGGGTGACCGTTTTGACCAAAGGAGGTTAATCTGTCAATGTCACGCTCTTCTCAGGAGCTGTCTGGTCGGACGATCTGGATCGTCCCTCTCTCGAGCACCGAGCTGCCTGCTTATTCATGTGTCATATAGCTGGCGACGCGCAACCGGATGGTGACGGCCGAGTCATCCGGGGCCGCTTCGTCCCGATCGCCAATGATCCGGACGACCATGGGCAATGGAGTCTCGAAGTGGTGCGTGATCTGCAGGCCAACCCGCTCCCCACGAACGGCTCCGGTATAGTCCGGCTCGGGCGCCGGATCATCACTCGTCCCATAGGCCCCATCGTCTCCGGGCACAAGACGAACTCGGCGAATCTCTGTCTCCTGCCCGATCGAGACGCCGGACGAGGAGAGATAGGCTCGCGCCCGATTGAGGGCTGCCGCCTGAACGGCCCCTTCCGTCGTGTATGGAAGACCCGGACCGAACGGCAAGACGAGAATCCGCGCCCCTTCCCGGGCGGCGCTGGTCAACGCCTGACGTGCGGCAAAGGCACGTCCAATCTCCACGATGCCAAAGACCAACAGAAGAAAGAGCGGAAGAACCAGGGACATCTCCGCCATCGACTGGCCTCGCGCTGACGACCACCGTCTCCGACGGACAGACTCCTCCGACTTTGGATGCCTGCTGATGCACGACAGTTGACTTGCCATCCGCCCGCCTCCTTCAACTTCCCCGCTTGAGGGTGCAACTGGCTGACACATCAAGACTCCGGAAGCCCTCGGCAAAGTTGCCAATCGGCAACTCGATGGTGTACAGAAGCGTCACGCGCACCAACTGGCGATCATTGCTGATCAACGTCAGCGCGTTTTGATACGCCCGCGCATCCTTGGAGAAGAACTGGACCTTGCTCCCGTCAAACCCATTGTTGGTGACATACTGACGGACCACCGGAACAATGTATCGCTCGAAGTTGATCGCTGTCCCTGTGTCAGGATTGCACGCCGGCGGGGTACAGTAGTTGGCACTTCCAATCGAAGGATTACTGGCCCAGACGCGTGCCCCTTCATAAGCGGCGGCGTGCAGGACCATCTGCAGATTGAACCCCCGGGCAATAAAAATGACCCCGAGGAGCATGACGAAGAGAACCGGAACGACCAAGGCGAACTCGATCAACGACTGCCCAGTCTCTCCACGGCGGGAACCATTCCGGAGCCGTCCTGCCGATGCTCTGCCGAGAAGAGAGGGGAGAGCATCAAGGTCCATCCTCCCTGACTCCCTCCTTCCAGGCTTTCGATTCCCAACCAGATCCATCTTTGTCACCCTAACACAAGAAGAGCGGGCTTGGGCAAGCAACCCGCTCTCATTACCAAAGAGAGAGCACATACTGCGTCAGCACAGTCCCGACGGCGAGGGCGACCCCAAAGGGGGTCGTCACTGAAGGGATTGACGAATCATCCAGACTCTCCAACCGAATGGCATACAACTTCAGCATCGGTAGAAAGAGGCCCAGAAAATGGCACAAGACCCGTCGAAAACGGAGCCACGTAAGCCGGCTCTTCCGCTCGCGGACAACGGCGAAAAGTGCCAGTGCCGGGTAGCAGAGAAGCGTAACGAGGAGGACCTCGACCACTCC
>JBMUAP010000202.1:0-5971 GCA_049454155.1 Blastocatellia bacterium | reverse complement strand
TCTGCCTGGGGGCGAGCCTCGCAGTGCGGCGGATGCCAGTCGACCTCTTCCCGAACCTCAACCTGCCGGTCATCTACGTCGCGCAACCGTACGGGGGAATGGATCCGTCCCAGATGGAGAGCTACCTCGTCTCCTACTACGAGTACCACTTTCTCTATGTCACCGGGATCGAGCACGTCGAGTCCCGTTCCATCCAGAATGTCGGCCTCGTCAAGCTCTTCTTCCATCCGGGGACGGACATGAGTCAGGCACTGGCGCAGGTCGTCTCGTACGTCGAGCGGTCGCGGGCCTTCATGCCACCGGGAACGGTCGCACCATTCGTCGTTCGCTACGACGCCGGGAGCGTGCCGGTGGGACAGCTCGTCTTTTCGAGCGAGACACGGACCTTGAGCGAGATCCAGGATCTGGCGCTGTTCCGGGTGCGCCCCTACTTCTCGACGCTGCCGGGAGTCTCGGCCCCGCCCCCCTTTGGCGGGAATCAGCGAACGGTCGTCATTCGTACTGATCCGGACCGCCTGCGCGGTTACGGTCTCTCGCCCGAAGAGGTCATTCAGGCCGTCGCGGCCGGCAACACCATTCTGCCCGCTGGCAACATTCGCACGGGGGATCTCAATCGGTTGGCACCGGTCAACACAGTTGTCAGCCGGATCGACGAGCTGGCGGCCCTTCCGGTCCGCTCCGGGAGCGGCCCGACCGTCTACGTCCGGGATATTGGAACGGTCGAAAATGGGGCGGACATTCTGACGGGCTACGGCCTCTTCAACGAGAAGCGAACGGTCTATATTCCCGTAACGAAGCGAGCCGACGCCTCGACGGTTGAGGTCGTCGACCGGGTGCGGGCCGAGCTGCCACGGATGCAGGCGCTCATCCCCGAGGACATCGCCGTCCGCTTTGAGTTCGACCAATCGACATTGGTTCGCAACAGCGTCCGCTCGCTCGGGATCGAGGGGCTGCTTGGCGCACTCCTGACGGGGCTGATGGTGCTGCTCTTCCTGCGCGACCTGCGCAGCGCACTGATCGTCATCGTCACCATCCCGATCGCCCTGCTGACAGCGATCATCGGGCTCTGGCTGTTGGGCGAAACGATCAACCTCATGACGCTGGGCGGGTTGGCGCTGGCGATCGGGATCCTCGTCGACGAGGCGACCGTCGCAATCGAGAACGTCCACGTCCATCTCGCCCGGGGAGAACCGCTGCGCGAGGCGGTCTATCACGCGACTCGCGAAACGATCACCCCACGCCTGCTGGCGATGCTCTCGATCTTGGCCGTCTTTGTGCCCTCGTTCCTGATGGTGGGAGTGCCGAAAGCACTCTTCGTGCCCCTCTCGCTCGCCGTGGGATTGGCGATGATGGCGTCGTACCTGCTCTCGAACACCTTGGTGCCCGTCCTCTCAGTCTGGCTCTTGCGGGAGGGAGGGCAACACGACGACTCACACTCCGGGAGGGGTCTTGGGCACTGGCAGGAGCGTTATGCAGCGCTGCTCCACTGGATTGGAGAGCGGCCGAAGCGCCAGGGCCTTCTTCTGGGCCTCTATGCCCTGTTGAGCCTCGGGACGCTTGTCCTGGTGGGGCGGCAGTTGGGGCTCGACCTCTTTCCGGAAGCGGCGTCCGGCATGCTGCAGTTACGGCTGCGGGCACCGACGGGCACCCGGGTCGAGCGGACCGAGCAGATGGCGATCGAGGCGCTTCGCGTTGTTCGGGAGCAGGCAGGACCGGACGGAGTCGAGCTGACGCTCGGGTATGTCGGGACGCAACCGGCGAGCTATCCCGTCAACACCATTCACCTCTGGACCAATGGCCCACAGGAGGCGGTCCTCCAGATCAAGCTGCGGCGGGAAGCGGACATCGACCTGCCAGCTTTGAAGGAACGGCTGCGGCAGGTCCTGCCACAACGGATTCCCGGCGCGACCATCTCGCTCGAAGCCGGAGATCTCGTCAGCCAGATCATGAACTTTGGTGCGCCAACCCCGATCGAAGTGGCGATGAGCGGGCCCAATCTCGCCGCCAATCGAGCCTTCGCCGAGAAGATTCTCGCCGAAATGCGCCAGATTCCCGTGCTGCGCGATCTGCAGTTTGGGCAGCCGCTCGACTACCCGACGGTCAACATCGACATCGACCGGGAACGGGCCGGGCAGCTCGGGCTGACCGTCGCCGAGGTCGGGCGCTCGCTGGTCGCGGCGACCTCCTCCTCCCGCTTTACGCAACCGACCTACTGGCGGGATCCATCGAGCGGCACCGCCTACCAAGTCCAGGTCGAGATTCCCCAGCACCGGATGAGTTCGATCGAGGACCTGTTGACCCTTCCCGTCGGTGGCGGAGCAAGCCGACGGGATGCCGAGGCAAAGGGGCAACGTGCAACATTGGTCGGAGATCTGGCCCGCCTGAGTTACGGAACCATGCCTGGCGAGGTCGACCGCTACAACCAGCAGCGGATGATCACGATTCTCGGGAATCTCGCGGGAAGCGATCTCGGAAGCGCGGTGGCGCAAGTAGAGCAGGCGATCGCGCGGGTCGGGAGCCCGCCGCGGGGCGTCTCGGTCGCCGTTCGCGGACAGGCCCCGGCCCTGGACCAGACCCTCACCGGGCTTGGCAGCGGACTGCTGCTCTCGATCGTGGCGATCCTGCTGCTCCTCGCCGCCTACTTCCAATCCGCGCGCCTCCCACTGGTCGTGCTGGGAGTCTTGCCAGCGGTGCTCGCCGGCGTCGCCGTCTCGCTCCGCTTGTCCGGGACGACCCTCAACCTCCAATCGTTCATGGGAACGATCATGGCGATCGGCGTCTCGACGGCCAACGCCATCCTCCTCGTCAGCTTTGCCGAGCAGGCGCGGCAGGAAGGCCTCTCTTCCCTGGAAGCCGCGTTGCGCAGCGGGATCAGCCGCCTTCGCCCCATCTGCATGACGACGCTGGCCATGATCGCGGGAATGGTCCCGATGGCACTGGCCATTGGCGAGGGAAGCGAGCAGACCGCTCCGCTTGGTCGGGCCGTCATAGGGGGACTCGCGGGGTCGATCGTCGCGGTCCTCCTGGTCCTGCCGTTCCTCTACGCCATCGGGCTGCGCCGCGCCAAGGTTGGCTCGCCCTCCCTTTTCCACGGCGACCCGCCGACATCCCGAGGTATCCAATGACGAATCGACGCTCCTGGCATCCGCGGCTCTGCTTCCTCCTCCTGCTGACGACAGCGTGTGGCCGATCCGTGCCCTCTTCTTCCTCGTCCAACCCCGCTGCCTCTCCTGGCCAGGGTCCCCAGACTGTCGCCGTCACGAGCGTAGTCTCGGCGACGATCTCGCGCGAGCTGAAGTTGCCGGGCGAATTGACCGCGCATCAGGAGGTGATGCTCTCCCCGAAGGTCACTGGTTTTCTGGAACGAATCGATGTCGACCGCGGCACGGTCGTGCGGAGAGGGGCGCTCCTCGCGCAATTGAGCGCACCCGAGCTGGGCCTGCAGCGCGCGGGAGAGGAGGCGGAGACTGCAGGGGCCCGGGCGCGTCGCGTCGAGGCGGAGGCCCGTGTCAGCGGGGCGCGCGCACAACGGCTCGAGGCCGAGGCCCGGCTCGCCGCCGCCGAAGCGACCTATCGACGGCTGCGCGGGGCGGCGCAAGTCCCGGGAGTCATTGCCGGCAATGAACTGGAGCAGGCCCGCTACCAGGTGGAGGCACAGTCAGCGCGCGTCGCCGCCCTGCGTGCCCTCGAGGAGGCCGCCTCCGCACAACGCGCCGCTGCCGCGGAACGAGAGACGAGCGCCAATGCGACGGCCAGAGCGGCGCGTGTCACCGAGGACTACCTGCGCATCATCGCCCCCTTCGACGGGATCATCACCGACCGATTCACCCACCCCGGACGACTCGTCCACCCAACCGAGGCCCTGCTTCGATTGCAGCAGGTCACCCGCCTGCGGCTGATCGTTGCCGTACCCGAGGGAGAGGTCGCCCACGTCATCATGGGTCAATCCGTGCGCTTCTCGGTCCCGGCATTCCCCGGAGAGACGTTCACCGGCACGATCGCCCGTCCTGCTTCGGCCGTCGACCCCACCACCCGCACCATGCCAGTCGAACTCGATGTGCTCAATCCAGACCGCCGACTGGCCCCTGGCATGTTCCCGCAAGTCACTTGGCCAGCCACACGAACGCAACCATCACTGCTCGTCCCCCCTTCCGCCGTTGCGGTGACGACGGAACGGTCCTTCGTCGTACGGATCCGGGACGGCCTGGCCGAGTGGGTCGATGTCCGCAAGGGAATCGCCCACCGCCTCGATGGAACTGACCTCATCGAGGTCTTCGGGCCCCTCGCCAGCGGGGAGACCCTCGCCCTTCGCGGCACCGATGAACTCCGCCCTGGAACCAAGCTCATTCCCCGGACTCCCCCGCCACGTTAATCCCCTGTCACCAATTTCTGACAGCGGAGGGGCCCTTCCGGCCTCCCCCTGTCACCCTTTCGCGTCACCGTGCCTCTGCCACGGGTTCCAAAGGTCTCTTCCAGGCCATTTTCCCCCGGAAAAGGCTCGCTCGAGCCCTCGACAGGCATTGGCACGCTGATTGCTTTACAGAGTAGGGAAGAGGAGGGAGTGGCCACACTCCGCTCTTCTCTGCAAGATCGCAGACGAGGAAGGGATGATCGAGAGCGACTCCACGACGCTCCCCCTGCCCTCTTGAGGAACGTTGCGGCGCGGTCCCTGCCTGATTCGAGCACGCCTTTTGCCCTGCCAAATCCCCCTACGCCAACTTCTCTTGATGCCCTCCCGACCGCGCCGCAACGCCTTCCCATGAATGGGGGAGGCGACGCCCGTCAGTCACGGGCATATTTGAGGACCAGTCCGGCCTCGCCCGTCACCCAGACGTGAGTCCGCGTGATGGCGAGGCCATAGTAGTCGACGCGGCTGCCGCTCTCCTGTTCGATCCAGGTACGGCCAGCATCGTTGGTTCGCAGAATCGTTCCCTTCAAGCCGACGGCCCAGCCGTGATTCCGGTCAGCAAAAGCAATATTGACGAGCGTCTGGGGAGTATCGAGTGCGACTCGCTCCCAATCCTCACCACCATTGGTCGTACGGAGGATGGCCCCCTGATCACCGACGGCCCAGGCCTGATCCTTGCCCCGCACATCCAGGCGGTAGAGATAGCCGCTGAAGTTGGTTCGTTGTGGATCCCAGGACCGGCCGCCATCGTCGGTCATGAGGATGATCCCATTGGCCCCGACCACCCAACCGCGTTGGTCGTTGGCGAAGCGGACGTGGAGAAGATCATCGGTGACTCCGCTCGGCTGCTCCTTCCAACTGCGCCCGCCATCGGTCGTCGCGACGATGCGCCCACTGGTGCCGACGGCCCAACCCTTTTTTCGTGAGGCAAAGGTGAGGCTGTTGAAGCCCTGCTGGGGCTGAGTCAAGCGGTAGGACTCGGTCCACGTCTCGCCACCATTGGTCGTCTTGAGGAGGCGTCCGCCGCTGACCACCACCCATCCCTCCTCGCGGTTGTGAAAGAAGATCTCCTTGAGGTTGACTTCACCGAGGCCGGAACCGAGCGGATCCCAGGCGATTCCGCCATCCTGGGAGAACTGCAGAATCCCCTTGTTGCCGATCATCCAGCCAAACCGGTCCTCGTAGAAGAGGATGCCGTTGAGGTCGGCTTTGGTCGGCTCGGTATGGGCGACCACCCACTGGGCATCAGCCCCGCCCACTGTGGCCATCACCCAAAGAAGAGACCATCCCAGATGCTTCCAGATTCGACCGCGCACGTTCTCCTCCATCCTCTTTTTTTCGGTTATTTGTTTTCGCTTGTTTGTCCTGCCCTGTCTGGTCGGGCTCGTCTGGGCCCCAACTGGCATTTGCTGCCCCACTCAGGACTGATCACCGCTCTGCTCGTTACTTTCCGCTCCCTTTATACCGCAGGAAGGGTCCAGATGTGGCAGGAAAGATGCGACGAGGTAACTACTCACGGCATCGATGAACTTCAAGGGATCCTATCTTCTTCTCAGTGATCTC
>JBMUAP010000201.1:0-5980 GCA_049454155.1 Blastocatellia bacterium | reverse complement strand
CCGCGACCCGCTCCCGCTCCTCGGCAAAGGTGTTCCACGCCCCACAGTCCGGACACTTCCCTAACCATTTGCGGGACTGATGGCCACAGCTCTGACACGCATAGATCGTTCGATCCCCCTTCCCCGCCATATCCTTCCCCTTCTCCCCTCGCGCTCTTCCCTTCCAACGCTGACGAGCCTCTTCGCCTCAGATTCGGAGCCAATGCTCACGCAGCAGACGGGCTTGGGTCCGGCTGACCTGCAACTCTTGTCGATTATGCAACGTCACCAGATAAGTCCCTCCGGGAAGCGGACTCAATCGATCGATCTGATCGACCCGCACCAGAGCCCCTCGATTGAGCCGCCAGAACTGGGCCGGATCGAGTCGCCCCTCCAGCTCCTTGAGCCGATGGGAGAGATAGTGGCGCTGATTGTCGGTCGTCGTGATCACCAGCAACTCCGCCTCGGCGACGATCGAGGCGATGCGCCCCACCGGAAGAAGCAGAATCTCCTCGCGCTCCCGAATCGGAATGCGTTCCAAGTAGAAGGATGGGGAGGAGGCCCCAATCTGAGTGGCGAGCCGCTCCCAACGCTCTTTCTCTTGCTGCCGCCCTCCGACTTGGTCGATCCGTTCGCGAGTCCGGTCGAGGGTGCGCTGCAATCGCCCCTGCTCAACGGGTTTCAGTAGATAATCGATCGCATTGAGTTCAAACGCCCGGACGGCGTATTCGTCATACGCCGTGACAAAGGCAATATGCGGCCGAACCTCTTCGCGGAGAAGTCCGGCAACCTGAAGCCCATCCCCTTCCGGCATCTGCAGGTCGAGCAGGGCCAGATCGGGGCGGAACTCCTCCACCAGGGCGATCGCTTCTGTCCCGGACGCTGCCTCTCCCACCAGGTCGACCTCGGGAAAGGTCAGCAACAGGCTGGCGAGAAACGATCGTGCCGGTCGCTCGTCGTCGGCGATGACCACCCGAACTCTCCTCGTCCCACTCGAACTCATCCGTCCCCCCTGCCAGAAGAACTGATGGCCTCGGCTGTCCCCACCGTCGAGACTGGAACCCACATCTCGACGGTCGTCCCGACTCCGGGCTGACTCCTGAACCGCCACGTTGCCCCTTCTCCATAGAGACCTCGCAAGCGTTGCTGGACGTTGGCCAATCCCACTCCCTGAACTTGTCCCGCCTCGACGGCCTCCAGATTGACACGCGCCGGGTCGATACCCACCCCGGAATCGCGCACCAGCAGGTGAAGTCGCCTGGGCGGCTCTGGCTCGACCCCCGCCTCGATCGAGATCTCTCCTCCCCGCTTGCTCGGGGTAATGCCGTGCTTGATCGCATTCTCGACCAACGGCTGCAGAAGAAGGGGGGGAATCCGCAGTGACAACAGCTCGGGAGGAACCTCCATCCGTACCTCAAGTCGCTCCTCGAAACGCGCCCGCTCGATCGCCAAGTACGATTCCAGCAGGGCCAGCTCTTCCCTGAGGGTCACCATCTCTCCAGTTGGGGCGCGCAGCACCGAACGCAGGACCCCGGTCAAACGGAGCAGCGTCTCGACCGCCCGTTCCGGTTCGGTCTGGATCAGATACCCAATGGTCGTCAAGGCGTTGAAGAGAAAGTGGGGATTGAGTTGAGCCCGTAAGGCCCGGAGTTCCGCCTCCGCTGCCAGCTTGCGAATCTCCTGTTCTCGCAGACTCCCGGCGTATCGCTCCTGCATGATGCGGATGGCGTCCAATCGACGAGCCAGACTGACCGCCACGGATTCGAGCAGCGCCAGATCATCCGAAAGAAATTGCCGCCCTCCGGAAAGTTCGCCAATGCGCAGCCGGTACCGCGGCTGCTCGTTGGTCGGCAGCATCAAGAGCGTCTCCCGGCCCAACTCACGCACCAATGGGGAGGTGGACTGCCCCAACAGAAATGGACCTTCCTTCCCCTCTTGCCCGTCCCCTGCGCCGGCCTCGACCTCCCAAGAAACCCCACTGGCGGTAAAGGCCCGCTGTAACCGCAAGCAGACGGCCGCGAGAATTTCCTCTATCTCCTCGCTCGCCGAAGCAATCTGTCCAAGATCCTCTTTCAATTGACGATAGTCCTCTCGTCGCAGGATCACTACGTCGACCACCCAGTCGACCGCTTTTCGCAATCGCGGGTAGATCAGCGCCAACCCAAACCAGATGGCGACAAGCCCGACCATCACCGGCCAGGGAACCCCTTGCCAGATCTCCCGCCAGAGCCCTTGCGGAGCCACCAGCAGGAAGGTCAACCCCAGCATCGAGGAGAGAAGAAGTGCCAGCGCCAAGGCTCGCTTGAGGAAGAGGTCGGCGAGGGCAAATCGGTAATCGCGGTAGAGCATCGCCAGCACCAACGGAAGGGAGGCATGGTGACCAATCAATTCGATAAACCAAGGCTCTTCCCCCGCGATGTGGCGACTCAAATGGAGAGCGGAGACAGCGAAGACCGAGAGCGCGACGACCCAGATCATCCGCTTCCAGACCGAGGAACGACGCGCATAGATGGCCAGGACGATCGTCAGCGCCGCAAACCCAATCGTCAGCAACCGCAGGGCCGCCGGAGAAGGAGTCTCCCCCATCACCCATCCCTGGCGCACGTGCATGACCATGGCCAGCGTGCTCCCGCCATAGGCGAGCCACGTCATCCAGTCAGCGCCCCGTCCCCAAGCCGGGGGGCTTCCGCTCTTCTCAATCCCTGCCTCCGACGAAAGGACCCAATGAACGACAACGGCCGGCAGATACCCCAGCGCACTGAAGACCGCGGCGTCGAAGAGAACCGGCGGTGTTCCCCACCCCCAATCCCGTGCACCATACACCAGCAGCGCTCCGACGTTCCAGAAGACGCCAATCACCGCGGCGACCAACAAGAGCCGCTCCGGCGTCTCGGCCCGGTACTGGCGCGTCACCAGACCAAGGAGAATGCTGAAGAGCATCGTCCCCGTCAGAAAGCCGAAGAAGTGCACCAATGCGGCGAGGTCCTGCGGTCCCACGTCTTCCCTCCCCTCATCTCCCAAACTGAACGGGCTTACCTCGGGCTGTGAACGCGAACCTGCACCACAAAGGATCCGGAATTGTCCCGGGGAGTTCCTTCATTGACACTCAAAAAGAGGATGCCATTGTGCTCAGCGACAAACTCTGACGACCGCCCAATGAAGTGGAATTGATCGTTATCGTCCCCAACTACCGCCACCAACCCGCCGGTTGCCTGGCCAGCCAAATACTTTCCATTGTCTGGGAGGGCATCGATCCCCGTCGGACCTGTCCGTCGCCCATTGCCGAGGTCCACTTCACCACTCGCATTGAGGACGATCAACTGCCCCTTCTGAACCCGGATCTCCGTGCTCGTCCAGTCGGCAGCAGCGGGCACCGTCACCGTCTTCTCAACCAACACCCGACTCGTCGCCCCTGCCGTCCCGCCTGGCGTCACCCGACCTGCCACTGGTGGGCTCTCGACCCCACTCTTCGCCACCCGCGGCGGACTGGTCGCCCCTCCAGTCGAAGCTCGCGGTGCGGAGGTCCCCGGCGGGACTGTCGCCCCCAACGGACCACGACCAGCCGACGTCCCCCCGTCGCTCCCATCGAAGTCGATGCTCTCGATCTCATCGGCTGAGATCACAAACTGCGACGTCGACCCGCCAAATGTCACCGTAATCGTAAAGCGCCGCTGACTGAAGGAGAGAACTTTCCCCCGCAACACGGTCCCATCCTTGAGCCGGACAACATCCGCCTTCCCGGTGGCGGCAATCCCTCCCCAGATCAGGATCCCCCATACCAGCGGAAGCGCCATCCTCCTCCCCCAATTTTTCCGTCTCTTCACTTTCAGCTCCTCCTCTCGCTTCTCAAAGTCTCATCCGCCTTCCCGATCGATCTCCATTCCGATGCTTCTCTCATCCCTGACAAAGAAATCTCAGAGTATCATAGATCGATCTGCCCCCCTATCCCTCCTCACCACTCTCCGATCGGCCCCGTTCGTGAGAATTTTGCAAAAAATTGGAAAAGAAAGAAGCATGAATTGTTGACGAATGAGTGGGGGCCGCCTATAATCCACTCGTTGTTGCGGCTGTTACTTGCAGTTCGATCTTCCCTCGCTTTCTCATAATTTTGAAAGGAGCCGTTGATCACAAACAAGTCATGTAAGAGTCGAACAACGATCCTCCGAGAGATGTAGCAGAAAAACCTTGTAGAGATACTGCCAAATCGAAAGTAAGGGAAAGAGATCGCGAGCTGCGTGATCTTGATCTGGCAGCTAAATGACCGGAAGTTCATCGAATCTTCCTCGCTCTCGCTGATCATCTGAGGGTCTTCATCACCGTGGACTCGGTGGGACACGTTCTGTGTTCCATCTCTATATACCAGGATCGAGAGAATCTCTCCCCATTTAGCGCTGCCGATGTGCGTAATGTCCATCTCTCCGGCAGGGCCATTGGTCGGACCATAGAGCCAGAGAGTTTCCTCTCAGTTCAGTTTTTGAAAATCGAACAGAAGAGAACCGAGTTTCTACGGCGCAATTATTAGTCGCAATCATTTCGATACAAGTTACCTCCCTCCTTCTCCTGCTTGAATCCCACGATACGGTCTTCGTATCGTGGGATTTTTTGTGTCTACCGCGGAGGCAATGGATCGGAAAAAGGGGGACGCAAGTCTGAACTCGAGCCAGAGATCTTGGGAGGCGACCACTGTGATTGGCCGTGATCGGCCGTGATGAGAGAAAGTATCAGGGAGCGATTGGAGCGCGATACCCCAGCCGGGCACGGACGAGGAGTCCGTCACGCCCGACTTGCACCGCAATGGAGCGATAGCCACCGTCGCGCTTTTCATTGCTGGAAATATAGCTGAGCGTGTACTGGTAACGAAGTTCCTCGGCGATGAGGCGAAAGGCAAACGAGGTATTTTCGACGTTTTCAGCGCGAATGAAGCGGGCTCCGGATTGAACCGCGAGAGAGCGTAGATAGTCGATCGCCACCAGTTCCCGATCGCGCATGGCTTGACGAGGTTGGGAGTTGACCCGGGATGAGGGACGTCTGCCGGGATCGGAGCGCGACGGCGTAGTTGAGGGGAGGGACCCGGGCGTGGGGGAAGCGGGTTCCCTCGCCGGTGGAATTCGAACAGGTGGCGGGAGGTTGATGATCGGTCGCGAAGAAGGAGAGGGATCCTGCGGGTCCCCCTTGGAAACGGCAGCAGCGCGGGATTCGGAATCGATCTCAGGACGCACTCCCTGAACTGTTTCTCTCGAATCTCCCCTGGTTCGACCTACCCTCGGTGCAGCGAAAGACGAGGAGAACCCGGCGCCCGCGCTGGGAGGTGGCAGAGAGAGCGGCCTCATCAAGGGGCTGCCATCATTGCGGGTCTCGTAGTGAATGGTGTAGGCGATGATCCCCGTTCGGGCAATCATCTCGAGAGTGCTTTCGAAGGTGGCCTGCTTGCTGGCCGTGTCGACCCCATCCGTAAGGATGACAAGGGCTTTCCGTCCGCGAGCTTGGCTGAGCTTCTCGTTGATGGTCCGCTCGATCGCGTCATACAAGCTGGTCAAGTAGCCACTACGGATATTCTTGACCGCCCGCTCCAGTTCAGCTGGATTATTGGTGAAATCATTGATGAAGCGGACCTTCTCGTCGAAGGTAACGATCATCACCCGGTCGCGAGGTTGCAACTGACGAAAGAAGGAGATCGCGGCTTTGCGGATCGTATCGAGCTTGTTCTGGGTGCTTCGGCTGGAATCGATGAGCAAGGCGACATCGAAGGCCGACTCCTCGGCCGAGAAGCTTTCGATCTTTTGTGGAACCCCGTCTTCAAGGACCGTAAAATCGAAACGATCTAATCCCCTGGCGAAGCGACCGTAAGGATCGGTGACGATCACCGGGACTGTCACCAGATTGGTTCCAATCTTGATGGCATCTTGGTCTGGGTCCTGGTTGGCACTGGTCCCCCCCCGGGGCCCTGGGCGATCCTGCGCCCATCCCACCAGACCTCCGAGAAGCAGACTCCACAAGCCTA